>JABLXB010000009.1 GCA_013178305.1 Bacillota bacterium
AGATGGGACTCGTGTCACTGCTCGATCATCTACACTATATCCAATGTGTTTCATGAACCGCCGGATGCGGAACCGCATGTCCGGTGGTGTGGGAGGACGGCGGGGGCAACTCCGCCTCCTACCCGATTAGAAACGGCCGGTTTGCCCAATAATACCCGGAGAAACCATACCAGGATCTCCGGGAGGTGAGTCGATGAATACCCGCCTGACGCAGAGGGAGATGCTGAACTGCCAGGATACCGTGTCCAGCATCATTAGCGGTGTGCAGAAGTTCAATGCCGTGGCCCAGGAGTGCAACGACCCCGAACTCAAGAGGGTCTGCCAGGATCTCCAGGCTGCCCACCAGCGTCACTACCAGACCATAATCAAGCACCTGGGCGGAGGACCCCAGGTTTCCTAGAAAGGGGGCAAGATCGTGTCGAGGCAAATGCCGGCAGACGACAAATCACTGTCGTGGGATGCGCTGATTCACCTGAAGTACCTGAACTCGACCTATCACACCTTCATTACAGAGGCGGCGACCGAGAACCTCAAGAGGGACCTGCTCGACCTTTACAGGGACGAGCAGAACAACCTGAGCAAGTTGTTCAACGTGATGCAGGCCCGCGGCTGGTACGAGAGTCCACAGCCCGCTGACGCGAATCAGATCAACCAGGCCAGGAAGCAGCTTGAGTCCGACGCCCAGAGGGTGTTCTCGGGCATCGGGTTCCAGCCGGGAGTGATGGGCGCCCAGACGGGTATCGGGACCCAGCCCGGCCAGTTCGGCGGGGTCGGCGCTGCGGGAGCCACCGGCGGCGTGGGAGGCACAACCGGTGGATTCGGCGGCGCGACTACCGGCGGCGGAGCCGGCGGCACCATCGGCGGGGGCATGACGGGAGGCGCCGGCGGTGGAGCAGGTGGCGGGGTGACGGGCGGTGTTAAAGGACCCCAGCCCGGGGGCATGAGGTAGCGGGCGGCTGTCCAGCAAGTACCGGCAGGGGCGCGCAACCATGCGCGCCTTTGCTGTGTTTCAGGAAGGTTTCGGGTGTTTCATAGTTGAAAGATAGTCGCAGACCACACCGCTGGACGGGAGTGACGGCTTTGAGATCCAGGATTGCGGTAATGGGATACAGCAGGGTGTCTCAGTTGTTCAGGTCCATGGCCCTTCCCGAGGAGCTTCGCCCGCTGGTCGAAGTCGATGTTTACGACGCCCTCCTCGATGAGGCGGCTGCGCTTGCCAGGGGTCTCGAGGAGCAGGGAGCGGCCGACGTCTTCATAAGCGGTAGCGCCAACGCGCACGTCATCCGCAAGGTGGTCCAGTCGCCCGTGGTGACGATAACCATCAGCGGGCTCGACCTGCTGCAGGGGATCAGGGAAGGCTCAAGGCTTGGCGGACTCGTGGCGGTCGTCTCATACAAGGAACCTATTGCGGGCCTCGCGGGGGTGCTGGACCTGGTCAAGGCGGAAGTCGTCGAGGTCGTCTACTCCAGTGTCACCGATCTGGAGCGGAAAATCGGCGATCTCAAGTCACTGGGCTGTCGCTCCGTCGTCGGGGCAAGCCTGGCCTGCGAGATCGCGGAAAAGACGGGCCTCGCCCCTGTCCTCGTTTACTCGCGAGAGAGCCTGGTCGACTCGATCCGCACGGCTCACGAGATAGCCCTCACGCGCAAGAAGGAGATCGAGAAAGCCGAGCGACTCAGGGCGATCTTGAACTTCGCATACGGCGGGATTATGGCCACCGACAGGGACGGAAGAATAACCCTGTTCAACAGGTCTGCGGAGAAGATCCTGGGTATCCCCTCGGGGAAGGTTCTCGGGCGCGTCGCCAGCGAGGTCATCGAGAACACCCGCATCATGGACGTCCTGGTTTCCGGCCGCCCCGAACTTAACCGCCTGCAGCAGGTCGGGGACGTCAAGATCATCACCAACCGCGTGCCCATCGAGGCCCGTGGCGAGATCATGGGCGTGGTGGCCACGTTCCAGGACGTGGCCAGCATTCAACGGGCGACGGACGAGGCCAGGCGCTTCTCGCACAGGAAGGGGTTCGTTGCGAAAACGACCCTGGCCGACGTCGTGTGCGAGAGCGACGTCATGAAGCGGGTAGTAAGCCGCGCCGAGAGGTACGCCTGTTCGGATCTGACGGTGCTCATAACCGGCGAGAGCGGAGTGGGCAAGGAAATGTTTGCCCAGGGAATACACAACGCCAGCAGGCGTAACACGGGACCGTTCGTCGCCATCAACTGCGCGGCGCTCCCCGAATCGCTGCTCGAGAGCGAGCTTTTCGGATACGAGGAGGGATCTTTCACCGGGGCCAGGAAAGGCGGCAAGGAGGGGCTTTTCGAGATCGCTCACAGGGGCACGATCTTCCTCGATGAGATCGGAGAACTCTCGCCTTCCCTGCAGGCGCGGCTGCTCCGCGTCATCCAGGAAAGAGAGGTCATGAGAGTCGGAGGGACCTATGTAGTACCCGTTGACGTGAGGATCGTTGCCTCGACCAACAGAGACCTCGCCGTCGACGTCGCCCGCGGGCGCTTCCGCCAGGACCTCTATTACAGGCTGAACGTCCTGAGGCTGAACATTCCTCCGCTCAGGGACAGGATCCAGGACGTCCCGGCGCTTGTATCGAGGTTCATCGAGCGCAGGAGCGGCGCGAACATGGAACTCACCAGTGGCCCTCACTTGACGGCGATCTCTAAGGTGTTGATGCGCTACCCCTGGCCTGGCAACGTCAGGGAGCTCGAGAATTGCCTCGACAGCCTGCTGGTTGTACTGGAGGACAAGGCCCTCACACCCGCGGAGCTTGCCGCAGTCGCCGAGCATCTCATATCCGAGAACGCCACCGCGAGCCCGTTAAGCGTCGCGGTCGACCCGGTAACCGCCGGCAAAGCCGCCAGTGAGGCGTCGGCCGCCCCCGCCCTATGGGGTCGCCGCGCGAACGGCTTGGCCGAAGCGGAAAGGCGCCTTGTCGAGGAGGCGCTCGAGAAAGCGGGGGGCAGGGTGGGCAAGGCGGCCGACCTTCTCGGGGTCAGCAGGACCACTCTGTGGCGGAAGATCAAGAGGTTGGCCACCACCGCGTAACGCTGCTGAAACCGTGTGTAACAGTCCGTGAAACGCAGTGCAACAACGCCGCGCAGGACCTCATTCCTAAAATCTCCCGCCGCTGCCTGGACGCAGGGTGACCGGAAGCCGTACGGCACACCTCTTGCATGGGCCAGGGCCGGAGAGCGCGACAGCGCGTGCGTGCTTCACCTACCAGTAACCGTCTTCCAAGGAGGGTCTCAATTGACCAAAGGTGGTCTACGGCCGACCACGCAGCTCAAGAAGCTGCTGTCGGGGGACCGGATCGTGGTTGCCCCCGGGGCGTTCAACGCATTCTCGGCCAAGGTGATAGAGAAGGCTAGATTCCCTGCGGTGTACCTCACGGGTTACGGGGCGTCTGCCGACATCCTGGGAGCACCGGACTTCGGGCTCCTTACGCTCACGGAGATGGCCGACCACGCCACGCGGATGGCCCAGGCGGTGAGCGTTCCTGTTGTAGCGGACGGCGATACGGGATACGGAAATGCAATCAACGTGCGCAGGACCATCGTGGAATTCGAGCGCGCGGGCGTGGCGGCCATCCAGCTCGAGGACCAGGTCAACCCCAAGCGGTGCGGTCACATGGAAGGCAAAGAGGTTATAGACACGGCCGAGATGGTGCAGAAACTGCGCGCCGCCGTTGATGCCAGGAAGGATCCCGACTTCATCATCATCGCTCGTACTGATGCGCGCGCCGTAAACGGGCTCGACGATGCCATCCGCAGGGCGAAGGTGTACCTGGACGCGGGCGCGGACGTGATATTCGTCGAGGCGCCGCAAAGCCGCGATGAGCTTGCGAGGGTGGCGCGTGAAGTCAAGGCGCCGCTCATGGCGAACATGATCGAGCACGGCAAGACCCCTCTGCTCACCACCAGAGAGCTCGAGGACCTCGGGTACAAGATGGCGATCTTCCCGCTTGCAACGCTTTACGCGGCCGCGAAGGCCGTCCAGGACTGCGTCGGTGAACTGAAGCGTACGGGCACGACCGAGGGCGCGATCCCCAACATGCTGCCGTTCCCCGAGTTCAACAACCTGGTTGGGCTTCCCGAGTTCAGGGAACTGGAAAGCAGGTACAGGAAGGGCTGACTACTACTAACACCCTTTGATGCGGAGGTGAGAAGAATGAGCGAACCCATGACGATTTCCGAGAAGATCATCGCGATTCACGCCGGCAAGGACAGCGTAAAGCCGGGTGACATCGTCGAGGTCGCTCCCGACGTGCTGATGGCCAATGACGTGACGGCTCCGCCCGCCATCGAGGAGATGGCGAAGATGGGGGCTGACAAGGTGTTCGACCCCGACAGGGTCGTGTTCGTCATGGACCACTTCACTCCAAACAAGGACATCAGGTCCGCGACGATGTGCCAAAAGGCGCGGGAGTTCGCGAAGAAGCAGGGCATCAGGAGGTTCTTCGACGGCGGTTACGGGATCGAGCACGTCGTGTTGCCCGAGCTCGGCATCGTGAGGCCGGGTGACCTGATCGTCGGCGCCGACTCACATACCACGACGTACGGGGGGCTAGGGGCGTTCTCGACCGGCGTCGGGCAGACCGACCTGGCCGGAGCCATGGCCCTTGGGAAGATCTGGCTCAAGGTCCCCGAGACGATCAGGTGCGTATTTAACGGCAATCTCCCGAAGTGGGTTGGGGGCAAGGACCTGGTCCTGGCCGTAATTGGCAGAATCGGTGTGGACGGGGCCCTCTACTGTGCGCTGGAGTTCGCCGGGGAAGCCATGAGGCAACTCGACATGGACGGGCGCTTTACCATGTGCAATATGGCGATCGAGGCCGGCGGCAAGGCGGGGATCGTGGAACCCGACGAGTCCACCGAGGAGTACGTAAAAGAAGCGCAGAGCGAGTACGCACGTCCCATGAAGTGGGGACCGGTGCGTGGCGACCCCGGCGCGCCCGCCTTCAAGATACTCGAGTTCCAGGTCGGCGACATGGAGCCGCAGGTGGCGGCGCCCCACATCCCCTCCAACGTGGTACCCGTCAGCAGGCTCAAGGACGTCAAGATCGACCAGGTGGTTATCGGTTCGTGCACCAACGGGAGACTGAACGACCTCAGGGTAGCCGCTGAGGTGCTCAAGGGTAAGAAAGTCGACCGCTGGGTGCGCGCGCTCGCGGTGCCGGGGAGCCAGCGCGTGTTCCTCCAGGCACTGAAAGAGGGCATTATCCAGACGCTCGCGGAGGCGGGTGTGGCGATATCCGCGCCCACGTGCGGGCCGTGCTTTGGAGGCCACACCGGCGCGATTACCGCGGGCGAAAGATGCGTTTCCACCACTAACCGCAACTTCGTGGGGCGGATGGGGCACGAGAAGAGCGAGCTATACCTCGCCAATCCCGCGGTCGCTGCCGCGTCCGCAATCCTGGGCCGCATAGCCCATCCGGGGGAGGTGTCATAGCATGGTCCATGACAGCATCAAGATCCGCGGCAAGGCGTGGAAGTTCGGCGATAACGTCGACACCGACCAGATACTCCCCGGTATCTACCTCAACATCGTCGAGCCACAGGAACTCGCGAAGCACTGCATGGAGGGGATCGATAAGGAGTTCGTCCGGAAAATGGCAAAGGGTGACGTGGTGATCGGTGGCACAAACTTCGGTTGTGGCAGTTCAAGGGAGCACGCCCCCATATCCCTCAAAGCCGTGGGGGTCTCGGCTGTGATCGCCGCGTCGTTCGCCCGGATATTCTTCCGGAACTGCATAAACATCGGCCTCCCGGTATTCGAGAGCCCGGAAGCCGCAAAGGCAATCGAGCAGGGCCACGAGGTTGAGGCCGATATGGCGTCGGGCGAGGTCAAAGACCTGACGACAGGCAAGGCGTACAAGGCCGCGGGCTTCCCGCCACTGGTACAGGGCATCATCCGCGCAGGCGGGCTTGTGGAATACGCCAAGCAGCAGCTCAAGGCGCGGCAAGAGGGATGAAGGTGGAGAAGTCGACGGCGCGTTTAAGGAAGCTCCTCAAGAGGCCGGGGATCGTTGTAGCCCCCGGGGCGTACGATTCGCTGTCGGCGAAGCTCATCGAACAGGCGGGGTTCGAGGCCATCTACATGACCGGCTTCGGCGCCTCAGCCTCCGTGCTCGGGGCGCCCGACTTCGGCCTTCTGACGATGGAGGAAATGGTCAGGCACGCGTCGCGCATGGCGGCCGCGGTCGGAATACCCGTTATAGCCGACGCGGACAACGGCTACGGCAACCCCATCAACGTATACAGGACGATCAAAGAATACGAACGGGCGGGCGTGGCTGGATGCCACCTGGAGGACCAGTCGCTTCCCAAGCGATGCGGGCACATGGATGGCAAGCAGGTTATCCCCGCAGCTCAGTTCATCGACAAAATCAAGGCCGCTACGGATTCGCGGCAGGACCCGGACTTTGTGATCATAGCGAGGACGGATGCGAGGACCGTAATCGGTTTCGAGGAAGCGCTCGATCGCGCGTCGGCCTACGCCGAAGCCGGCGTAGACATGATATTCCTCGAGTCGCCGCTGAGTGTATACGAGCTCGAGACCGCCGCCAGGACCATAAAGGCCCCCCTGATAGCCAACATGGCCGAGGGCGGGAAGACCCCTATGCTGCCCGTCGCGGAACTCGAGCGCATGGGCTACAAGCTGGTTATATTCCCGATAGGGCTCCTGCTCACGGCTACAAAGGCCATGCAGAGGGCACTCGAGTTCCTCCGGGAGACGGGGACCTACGCCGGGGCCTTGGGTGACATGCTTGGATTCAAGGAGTTCACTAATCTGATGTCACGCCGTCCGACTGGTTCGACGCGAGGTTTCAGTGCCGCCCTGTGACGTTCGTGGCCACGTTGCTGATGGCCTATGGCTTGCTCAACTACCTCCTGGAACAACTGGTGGCTATGGGCCAAGCCATATCCGGCCTCACGGCGGGGGTCATCCCGTATACCTGGGGAGTTGTCTTCCTGGTGCTGGTTATGTTGGTGTATGAGTGGCTTGGCGGTATGAAGGCCGTGGCTCTGGCCGATGTCATCAACGGTTTCGTGCTACTGGGCGGCATATTCGGGTTCCTCATCCTGGCGTGGGTGAACTTCGGTTCCCTCCCTGCGGCTACTGCGGAACTCGCCGCCAAGGCACCGGCCAAGGTAGCGGTGCCGCCGGTGACCACGTCCATCAACTGGTTGAGCATGCTCATCCTGATCATGGTCGGCGCGGCGGTGTATCCGCATGCCATCCAGCGCATTTACGCCGCCGAGAGCGAGCGCACGCTCAAGAAGTCGCTCATGAGGATGGCCTGGATGCCGTTCGTGACCACCGGCGTCGTGTTCATAATAGGTATCATCGGGACTAAGGCGTTCCCGGGCCTCAACAAGATGCAGTCGGAGCAGCTCGTCGGCCTCATGGCCAACGCCATCGCTGCAAAATCCACGTTCAACTACTGGGCAATGATGGTCATGTTCTTCGGCATCGTGGCGGCGATCATGTCGACCACCGACTCGGTGATACTGTCGTTGTCGTCGCTGATATCCAACGACGTATACGGCAAGGCGATCAACCCGAAGGCGAGCGAGCAACAGAAGGTCGTCTGGGGGAAGATCGCGGGAATAGTGCTGGTGTGCGTCCTGATGTTCGTCGCCTGGAACCCGCGCTGGACACTGCTCGAGATCTTCACACTGAAGTTCGAAGTGCTGATACAGGTGGCGCCGGCGTTCCTGCTGGGCCTGTACTGGAAGGGCCTCACAAAGAACAGCGCGCTGACCGGCATGATCGTGTGGCCGCACGCCGGCCCGGGTTTTGGGGGGAAGATAGGGCCCGGGACTACTAATTGAGGATGGGGGTGTGCGCTGTGAGGGTACTGACCGCCGGCGTGGATATCGGCGGGTCGCATGTTTCGGCAGGCATTGTCGACCCCCGGGGGTGGAACATCGTTTCGCGCTGGTACGCCCCGCTCGGAGAGGCGCGCGGACCCGGAGACGTGGCCGCCGCCGTCGCGAAGGTCCTCAGCGGGTGTCTGGGCGATTTCCGTGATAGCGCAAGTGCGGTCGGAGCCTTTCAACTCTCGGGAGTAGGCATAGGCGTACCCGCACTCATCCGGTGGCCAGGGTGCAGGGTTACAGTGGCCCCGAACCTCGGCTGGCGGGACGTTGACATACAACCCATTCTGGTTTCCGCGATTACCGCTGCGCGACTTCCGGTGAGCGCGGAGCGGGTGCTCATCGAGAACGACGCCAACCTCGCGGCGCTCGGCGAATGGAGCGCGGGGGCCGCCCGCGGTGCGAAGGTGGCAGTGTGCATTACCCTCGGTACAGGTATTGGCGGTGGCATCGTCGTGGACGGGAAGGTATTCCGAGGCGCTTACGGCCTGGCGGGGGAGATAGGCCACCTCAAGGTGGCGCCCAGCGGCGGGTCTCGCGGTGAACCTTGCGGTTGTGGAGGGAAGGGCTGTCTCGAGGCCGTTTCGTCCGGCTCCGCGATAGTGAGACGGGCTATCGAGGCAGGTGTCCCGGGCATACAGCGGGAGGCGGGCGCGAAGCAGGTGTTCGATGCTGCCCGGAAGGGGAACGCGGAGGCGGCGAGAATCATCCGCGAAGCGGGCCAGTACCTCGGTATCGGGCTCGCCCATGTAGCGTGCGTCCTGGACCCGGATGTCATCGTGCTCGGTGGAGCGATGGCCGCCGCGTGGGATGCAATCGTCGAACCCGCGATACGGGAGATGAAGACTCTACTGCCTGTTGACGCGGGGGTCCGGGTGGAGAGTGCCGCCCTGGGACCCGACGCTGGTATAATCGGCGGGGCGGCGCTGTGTTTCGCCCCGGCGGATTTGTGCTAGCTCCAGGGACTGGACGACGCCGAACGATTTTGTGTTTGTGGAGGAGGGGGCCGTGAATGCCACTCGTGGTTTTCGGTGGGATTTCCACGGATGTCGACGCGGTGTTGTTCGACAAGGATGGGACGCTGTTCGATGCGGTCGCCCTGTGGAAGGAGCTCGGGCGTGAGCGGCTGCGGCTGATCGCCCTCTCGGGCGCCGCGCCCGGCGCCGTATCCTTGGCGGCTAAAGCGATGGGGTTTGAACCGGAAACAGGGGTTGCGGACAGGTCCGGGCCGCTCGCACTGGCGACCTGGCGCGACGAGGCCATCGCAGTCGCAACAGGCCTCTACCTGGCGGGATTCCCGTGGACAAGGGCGCGCCGCATCGCGGTCGAGGCCTACGAGCGGGCCGAGAGGGAGATAGACATCTCGCGCGTTACCGCTTTGCTCCCCGGGGTCGCCGGTTCCCTGCGCTCACTGGCGAATGCCGGGGTCGTCACCGCCGTGGTCACCACCGATAGCCGCGAGAGGTCACAGCGCATGCTGGAGTGCGCCGGCATACGGGATCTCGTGAAGGCGATAGTGGGTTCGGAAGACTTCTCGCGATCAAAACCCGATCCGGAACCCCTGCTCAAGGCGTGTACCATCCTCGGCGTTTCACCCGAGCGGTGCGCCTACGTGGGGGATTCACCCAGCGACATGATCGCGGCGGCGAATGCCGGCATGTGTGTGCGCGCGGCGGTCCTCACGGGGACTGGAGACGCGGGCTCGCTTGCCCCGCTTTCCAGCGTGGTACTTGAGTCGGTTGCCGGCATACGGCCGGCCACAGACACTCGGCCTGCGACAGGCACACGGAGGACCACCACCGCACGACCGGCTGCCACTACACGGCCGGCCGCCGGCGGGTGATCTATCGCGCGGGACTATCCAGCGCTGGCTCGGCGCGCTGCCTTTCGGTGGACACTAGGACTATGGCCACGAGTACGGCCGTCATCCCGGCCACCTGTGGGGGGGCGAGGGGCTCTCCAAGGAATACGAACCCGAGCAGGGCGGCGGAGACAGGCTCGATCATCGCCATTATCGAGGCATGGCTGGTGTGGATCGATCGGAGGCTCGAAAGGAAGAAGTAGAACGCCAGTGTCCCAGGACCCATGGCGAACAGCGCCATCGCCACCCGCGCCGGCGCGCTGGCCGGCACCGTCATCGGGGTCCCGCTAAGCCGGCCGACGGCGAATAGCGCCCAACCCCCCGCGCACATCGCCCACGCGTTGGCGGTGAGCGGGTGGTACTTCGATACGAGCTTCTTGGACATCAGGGACTGGACCGCGTAAAAAAATCCGGACGCCAGACCCACCACGAATGCGACCGTCGAACCGCTCCCGATGGCGGGTGGGTCATAGAGGCCGAGTATCAGCACCAGTCCTGCAGCCGAGATCGACAACGCCCCGGCCTTCCTCAGGGTGATAGGCTCACCGAACACCACGCGCGAGATCAGGGTGACGAAGAGCGGCGCGGTGTAGTTCAGTATCACCGCTATGGCCAGACTCGTGTGAGTCACTGCGTAGATGAACGTGTACTGAGTGAGCACCACGCTGAACACGCCCGTCATCACGACGAACGGGATGTCACGGCGCTCGACGCTCAGCATCCGGCGGTTGAATAGGAGGAAGAACAGGAGCAAGCCGTGTGAGGAGATCGCCGTACGCCAGAGGACGATGGACAGTGCGTCCATCCCGGAGCCCTGGAGGAAACGCACGAACAGCCCGGTAGTACCCCAGACCGAACCCGCCAGGAACGCTGATGCGTAACCGGTGAACCCACCGCCCTTGAGAAGCCCGGGCGCCCTCGATTCGACTGCTCTCTCAATATCCAAGGAATCGTCCAAGGAATCAACTCCCGCCGAGTGATCATTCTATACCTGGGGAACCAGTATTGTCCATGTAGGTAATTGCACCCATGCTGGCGAATCTGCACGAAAAACGACGGCGGCGATCCAATGAGCTGGAGGTCCTGGACCTGGAGGACGCGCGGAGGACAATCGAGACCCTCCTGAAGCAGGGCCTGGCGACGGCCACGGCGGAGGAATGGGCTTCGCTGATTTATGGCGTGTGCAGGCGGTTTGCCTGCGCATACGAGGTCCGGCCGCCGCGAATCCACAACGGCGTCCATACCGGCGGGCCGGTCACGCGAGCGGGCCACTGGGCATGGCTCGATGACCGCACGCTGTTCACCTGCCCCGAGTCGTGGGCATGGACGATCGCCTCGCTCACACCCGATTTCGGCCCCAGGGAGAAAGGCGCCGTAAGTACGGCGCCGGCTCTGGCGCGGTACATGTGCTCGCTAGCCCTCGATGCGTGGTGCGCGGGCGAGGACCGGGACCAGGCGCGATTCCGTGAAAGTGGTTCCCTTCCCACGATTGTCGACCCCGCCGTGGGCGGCGGGGCTTTCGTCCTGGCGATGGCTTCCGAGATGGCGAACAGGTCGGGGGACGACGGCAGGGCCTTCCGTCAGGCAGCCGTACGGCGAATGACGGGGGTAGATGTGGACCCCGTGTGCGTCACCTCCGCACGGGCGGCGTCCTGGTTATACAGCCTGGCAGGCGCGGGCGTGGGTGAGCCGGCGGTAGCCCCTGTCTACCATGGTGACAGCCTTCTGGAGCCACCCGGCTGGTGGTCGTCGGGGCCCGGCGAGCAGGGTTCATTCGACATACTCGTGGCCAACCCGCCGTACGTGAGGCAGGAGCTCATCGGGGACGAGCGCAAGGCCGCGCTCACCCGGGCCTACCCGGGGTTCAGCGGCCGCTGTGACATCTATGTCTACTTCTTCGCGCTAGCGGCCGCTCTCCTGAAGGAGGGCGGCGTGGCCGCGATTGTGTGCCCTGTGTCCTGGCTGGACGTTGCGTACGGGAAGTGCGTGAAGGAGTTCATGCTGGACCGGTTCGAAATCGAGGACATCATCGCTTCCGACGACGCACGGTGGTTCCACGGCGCGTCCGTCAATGCCCAGGTCGTGGTGTTGCGGAAGAACGCCGCGGGGGCTCGTCTCGGAGTGGCGCGGTTCGCGCGGGCCGGTGGCGGACTGGGGGGCGAACCGCTTTCGATCGTCTCGTCCCGCGCGGTGGCGCAACGACTCCTCGATCCGGCGGAGAAATGGGGGACCTATTTGAGGGCCCCCGAGCCGTACTTCGCGCTGATGGAGGCGACAGGCGGGCGCCTGTGCCGACTCGGCGACCTCGCTACCGTCTCGTTCGGGACCAAGACAGGGGCGAACGAGTTCTTCTACCTGAGGGACGTGAGCGAGACGGCCGCGGGAACGCGATTCATCGGCGAGCTCGACGGCCGGGCGTCGCGCTCCGGACTCCGCGCGGTACAGCCCGTCTCCGGCTTCGACCGCAACAGGGTTTTCGCCCTCGAATCCTCGTGTCTCACCCCGGCCGTGAAGTCCCTGCGCGAGGTGAAGGGATACCGCGTTCGCCCGGAGGGCCTCCGCATCAGAGCGTTCGCGACGCCTCCGGATGAGGCGGACCTTCCTCCCTTCGCGCGCGAGTACATAAGGCGCGGGGAGATGGCGGGATACTCCTCCAGGCCGACGTGCCGCTCGAGGAATCCGTGGTATCGCCTCAGCTCTCCCCCCGCCGGCATCCTGTACGCCATGTCGTGGGGGAGTCGCATGGGCGCCGTGCTGTGCCCGCGGGGGACGATATTCGACGCCCGCCTGTACGGGATCGAGGCGCGCGTGGGGGTGGACGTGCTCGCCCTGGCGGCCGCAGTCAATGCCACGCTCACGTGGCTGTTCACCGAGGTGTCGGGCCGCCCTATGACCGGAAGCCTCCCGCTACTCGATATCAAGATTTACGAGGTAGAGCAACTCCCCGTCCTTGACCTGAGGCGCCTGGACAGCGACGGACTGGACAGCCTCAGGGCCGCGATGAACAGGCTCCTCGGCCGCCCGCTCCTCGACATCCGCGAAGAGGTGCTGCAGCAGGACAGGCGCGAACTCGACGAGCTCGTCCTCACGCTCGCAGGGTATCCACCTGCGCGGGCGCAGGCGCTTGCCGCTGAGGTGGCGGACGCCGTCGCCACGATGGTGGCCATGAGGATATCCAAGTCGGAGCGGGTACTCGAATGAGCGGGGGGCTGCGGTTGACCACCCCCGAAGCGGAGGCATTGCTTGCCATCAGGGCGCGGTTCCTGCGGCTGATGTCTCGTGTCGCGGACTGCACGATCATCTGCGGGCGCGGCGCGGGTAGCGCTTCCACTTGCGCCGGCCCTGCTGGAGACATCTGCCGCCTCGCGCCGGGATTTCACCGGATGCCTCGCTTCGAAATCGCGAACTTGCTCCTATCGGGAAGGGGCCCGTCCACGACCCCGCTCGACGGCCCAGCGCTCGGCCTCCCGCCGGAGTCGGCCCTGAGTGTCTGGGATGGGGGTGACGGCGCCGCGGACCTGGCGATCCTCGCGGAGTCCTGCGGCGGCCGCCGGAGCAGGCGGCTCAAGGGCGCGTACTACACCGCCCCCGCGGCGGTGAGGCTGATGGCTCGGCTTGCGCTGTGGGCTCATTTGCACGACGGTGCCGGTAACGGCGCCCGCGACTACCTGGCGGAATGGGTTGGCGGCGGGACGCCCGATCCACTGCCGTCCGGCTTGCAGGCGCTGTTGAGCAGGATCCGGATTCTCGATCCCGCGTGCGGGTCGGGCGCGTTCCTCCTCGGAGCCCTTGACGAACTCCGCAGGCTCTCTCCCGCCGGGACGTCTTCCGGCAGAATAGTAGCGGAAAACCTGTTCGGGGTCGATTCGGATCCCGTGGCCGTCGCGGCGTGCCGGCACGCCCTCTGGCTCGTCGCGTCCGGGGATGGGAGTTGCCCGTTCGACATCTCCGTCAACGTCGAGTGCGGGGACAGCCTTCTGTGGGGAGGCTCCGGATCTGGTAACGCGGGCGGCCCGGCGCGGGCCGGTGGCTACGACATCGTTCTCGCCAATCCTCCCTACGTGAGGCACGAATTCATCCCCGGGGGCGTAAAATCCCGCCTGCAAAGCGAGTTCCCCGGGTTCTCCGCGCGGTCCGACCTCTATGTCTACTTCTTCGGCCTGCTCGAGCGGCTACTCCGTAAGGGCGGCGTTGCGGCCGTCATCTGTCCCACGGCATGGATGTACGTCGGGTACGGCGCGCAGTTTTCCTCGTTCCTGGTCGAGCGGTTCGAGGTGATAGCCGTGATCCGGTCCGAGGTGGAGCGGTGGTTCCCGCAAGCCAGCGTGGACGCAGGCATAGTGCTGCTCCGAAAACCCGCCGCGGCGTGCCCTCCCGCATCCCAGCCCACGGCGTTCGTCAGACTGATGCAACCGCTGGCGGACCAGGGGTGGGGCTCGTTGGCCGGGGCGCTTGACTCCGGCGCTCGAAGCGAACCCGGCGGCGCCCGAGGGCTCTTCGATCTCACGCTTGCCGACTGCCGCGGGCTCGGCGCGGGCAAGTGGGGGTGCGTCTTTCACCCCGCGCCGCTCCGGGAGCTCTACGATGACGGCCGGAATCTTTGCAGGCTCGGTGACGTCGCCACGGTCAAGAGGGGGTTTACTACGGGGGCGAACGATTTCTTCTATGTGATCGACCTGGGCGACGCCCGAGGCGGGCCGGAGAACGGCCCAGGTCGTTGCGGGGGCCGCCTCCGGATGGTGAAGCCTTCGGGCGTGCGCGGGGAGGGACCCGTTTTCCAGATCCCCGCGGCGATGCTGCGCCCCCTCATCAAGTCGCCGCGCGAGGTGTCGGGGTACATGGCCAGGCCCGACACCCTTCGGTACAGGGTTCTCGCGTTGAGTCCCGGGTCGCTGCGTGACTGCGGGGACGCGCAGAGTCGCGGGCACCCGGGGTGCGGGGGACCGGCAGCGCTCGTCATGTGGGGCGAAGAACGGGGTTTCAACAGGAGGCCGACCTGCGCGGCCAGGTCGCCGTGGTGGTCGTTGAGGATGCCCGCCTCGCCGCCGGTAGTCTGGGCGATGACTATCCGCGAGCGCTTCTTCGCGGCCGTCAACTGCGGTGCGCAGGTGGATGCCCGGCTCTACGGAGTCTACCCCGCGAAAGGGGTCGACCCCATGGTCCTCGCGGCGGTCCTCAACTCCAGCATTGTAGCCCTCCAGGCGGAGCAGTCGTGCAGGACGTACGGGGGTGGAGGTGGTCCCCTCGACACAAAGGTGTACGAGGTCTGCGAGTTCCTCATACCTCATCCTGGGGCGATCCCGTGGCTGGAGACGGACCGCATCGTGGAGGCTTTCCGGGAAATGCTGCGGAGGGACGTGCTGCCCGCCCGGGAAGAGGCTGCGATGCCCGACCGCGCCCGCCTCGACGAGGCGGTGCTGCGAGCGGCCGGTGTGGGTCGCGACAGGGTTCCGGACCTGGCGAAAGCGGTGCGGGACGCGCTTTGTGAGAGCGTGGCCTTCCGCACATCGCGTGCGAGGCGGGTCATCTCGACGATGTGAAACCGCACGGGGGCAGGGCATTCCCCCTAAACGCCCTTGGTGCAGGAGAAACAGGCGCAACATAGAAACCATAGCCAGAACCTGCTCGTCCGCGACGAGCACTCGCGACCGGTCTAATGGAGGGGGAAGAATGCTCGGCGGCAGCATCAGGGCCAAGAGGCTTGAGAAAGAATTGAGCCTGAGGGACGTGGCGCAGAAAACGGGGCTCACCGCGAGTTTCCTGAGCCAGGTGGAACGGGATCTCGCCGAGCCGTCGATCACGTCGCTCCGAAAAATAGCGGAGGCCCTCGAAGTCCCGATATTCTACTTCCTGATGGATGCCGACGATCAGAGTCCCGTGGTGCGCAGGAATTCGAGGAAGGTCCTGCGGTTGCCGGAATCCAGACTCACTTACGAGCTCCTGTCACCGGACCTCAACAGGAAGATAGAGATGGTCATGGGCAATCTGGCCGTAAGCGGCGCCACCTGCGACACTCCATTGACTCACCCGGGTGAGGAGTGTATCCTCGTTCTTGAAGGACAAGCCAGGATCGATGTGGGAGCCAGTGTCTTCCACCTTGAACCAGGCGACAGCATCTATTATTTCGGCTCGATTCCGCACAGAGTAACCAACGAGGGAACCGGAGAACTGGTTTTCGTAATGGCAATTACCCCACCGGTGTTTTGACCGGCTCAGTATAACATAATTACCGGCGACCGGTCCGCACGGCGGATCGGTTTTTGATGCCGGCTGGGCAGGAAGGTGCGTGGATGGTGATCGCCTCACGGGCGGGACGGCGCGGATTCCTGCAGCACCTCGACCCGAGGGTCAAGATAATCTCGGTAACGCTCATCAGTGTGGCCACGTTTGCGGTATCCCGCCTGGACGCGGCCGCGATGCTCCTCGCGTTCATCATCCTGTTATGGGTGGCCGGCAGGCTTCCCACCGGCCTTGCCAGGAGGTACGCTCGGCTGGCGGGGACGGTGGGCCTCCTCCTGTTCCTCATGCAATCGCTGTTCTATCCTGGCGTTACGCCCGTGGTTTCACCGTTGACCCCCTCGTGGGTCCCACTTGTCGGGGGGGCCGGCAGGATCACCGCCGAGGGCGTACGCTGGGGCCTCCTGTCGGTGTCCAGGCTGGCGATACTGGTACTGTCGCTGCCGTTGCTCACGGCCACTACCCAGGCGGGGGTTCTCGCCCTCGGACTCGTCAAGCTCGGCCTCCCGTACCAGACCGCGTTCCTCACTACAATGGCGCTCAACCAGGTGCCGTCGATCACCTGCGAGGCCGAATCGATAATCGAAGCGCACCTGCTGAGGGGCTCGACGAGGTTCCACGCGGGTGGCCTTGTGGGCCGGTTGAAAGGGTACGCCTCAATCGCGGTGCCCCTCGGCGTGAGCTGCATGCGAAAGGCGCATCTCATGGGCGTGGCCATGGACTCCAGAGCGTTCGGCGTGAACGAGCAGCGGACGTACGTAACCGACATATCCATGAAGCCTCTCGACTGGGTATTCGTCGCACTCGTGCTCGCTGTCTCACTCTCCGCGACCCTTTGGGGCAGGGTGGGGGTGTGGGCGTGAACGCGATCGAAGTAGAGAACGTCACGTACACCTACCCCGATGCCCCGAGACCCGCCCTGGAGGGGGTCTCGATAGGGATCGGGCGGGGCCGCCTCGTCGCCGTGATGGGTGAGGGTGGGTCGGGCAAGAGCACCCTCCTCAGGTTGCTCAACGGGATAATCCCCCACGCACTGGGCGGTCGGATGGAGGGACGTGTTCGCGTGCTCGGGCACGATACCCCGGAACGGTCCGTGGCCTGGCTTTCACAGAGGGTCGGGATGGTGCTCGAGAACCCCGACGTGCAGCTGTTCACCGACACGGTCCGTTCCGAGGTGGCCTTCGGTCCGGAGAACCTGGGCCGGCCGCGAGACGAGATATTGGCGTCGATCGACTGGGCGCTGGACCTGGTGGGCCTCAAGGGAGTGGAGGACAGACCCCCCGCGGAGCTATCGGGGGGACAGAAGCAGAGGCTTGCAATTGCGGCAGTACTCGCCACGAGGCCGGAAGTCCTCGTGCTTGACGAGCCGACTTCTCAGATAGACCAGCCGGGTGCGGTTTCGATATTCAAATCGATACTGAGACTGAAGGACGAACTGGGGTTGACCATCGTGGTCGCCACGAATGACGTTTCCAGCGTGGCCGAATTCGCGGACGAAGTAATAGTGCTGCGCGGTGGAAGGATTGCCGGGACGGGGACCCCCGCGAGGGTGTTTTCCGATGAAACGCTGGCCTCCACAACCGGGCGCCCCCAGACGATCAGAGTGGCGCTGTCTCTGTACGCGAGGGGCCTTCCGTGTACAGACCGGCCGGTCAGGTTCGCCGAATGCAGGGACACGCTCGCCGGTCTCTTTCAGAGGAGATGCTGACGTGGGTCCTGTGCTGAGGGTTAAAGGCCTCGGGTACTCCTACTCGCCGGGCGTGACTGCTCTCGCCGGGATAGACCTCGAGGCCTGGAGCGGTGAGATAGTAGCCATCGTCGGCGAGAACGGTTCCGGCAAGACGACGCTTTTCAAGGTCATCGCCGGCCTGCTCCACCCCTATCGTGGAACCGTCGAGATTTGCGGTCGCGATGCGGCCTCCATGTCCGTGCCGGAGATCGCGCGCCTGGCGGGACTCGTGCTGCAGAACCCCGACGTCCAGCTTTTTTCCGGAACGGTGCGCGACGAGGTCGCATTCGGGGTGAAGAACGCGGGGCTCGACGAGGAGCAAGTCGCACGCGCGACTCAGGAGGCGATCCGCGTCACTGGGCTGGAGGGGCTGGAGGAAGAGTTCCCGCTCGCGCTTTCGAGGGGAATGAGGGGGCGGGTGGCGCTGGCTTCCGCTCTGGCCATGAACCCGCCCGTCCTCATGCTGGACGAGCCCACGACGGGGCAGGACTTCAACTCGTTGAGGCGGATAGCGGACATCTTGAGGCAGTTCGCCACGATGGGTGGGGCCGCGCTCATCGCCACTCATAACCTCGAGTTCGTCGCGGAGAACGCGTCCAGGATCGTCGTCATGGAATCCGGCGCGATCAGGATGAACGGCCCAACGCGGTGGCTGATGTCGCTTCCGGACCTCCTTACCCAGGTCGATATAGTACTTCCACAGGTGGTTCGGCTGGACAGGGGCCTTTTCAGCGGAGGCCGGCCGGTTTCCCTGACGGTCAGCGAACTCGCCGACAAGGTAGAGGAAGAATACCGGCTCAATACGCAGCAGGACGATGCAGGAGAAGGAGATGACGCAACTTGAGTAACATGTCGCGGGTACATCCGGCCGTGATCGCAATATGGGCTGCGTTGATTGTCTCGGCAAGTTTTCTCCCGACCCTCCCGATCTGGTTTACGGGGAGCACGTTCAGCCTCGCGTCCGCCCTGATCCCGCTGGCGGGCATATTCTTCGGCCCCGAGAAGGGAGCTCTCTGCGCGGCAATCGCCCAGGTAGCGGGGACGTTCATCGCTCCGCACACAGCCTGGCTGGGCATATGGACCCCCCTCGTGGGGACCGCAAACGCGTACGTCTCAGGGTGCGTCTCGCGGAAGCGGTGGGCGCCGGCGCTCGGGGTCATCGTCGCCGGCTGGGCGCTATGGTACACGTCTCCGGTGGGTCGCGAGGCCGCGATTTTCCCCGCGGTGTTCTACAGCCTCGGTATCGCCGCCGCCGTCACGGGTTCGACGTGGGGCAGCAAGTTCATATCCTCCCCGGGGGCGATCACGGCGGGAGCCGGCATCTGGCTCGCGTCGTTCGCGGGGTTTGTGGGGGCCGCTGCGGTCGGCAACGTGTTCGGACTCCTCCTCCTGAGGATCCCCGCGAAAGTGTGGAAGGCGCTCGTCTTCGTGTCACCGTGGGAGCGATCACTGTTCTCCCTGATGGCGGCGGTTGTGGGCGTCCCCTTGATGCAGGGCCTCCGTAAGGTCGGTATAGGGGTCGGCCCTCGCGATAGATAGGACTCCCACCGGAGGTGGTGAGGGTGGTTTCACTCCTTTCGGAATTCCCCTTCAAGGGTCTCACGCTACGCAACCGGATCGCCATGCCTCCGATGGCTACCGGTCTCGCCACGGAGTCGGGAGAAGTAACGCCGGCACTGATCGAGCATTACTGCAGGCGCGCGGCGTCCGGGACCGGACTTGTCATCGTGGAAAACGCTTACCTCGATCCCGCGGGCCGTCTCGGGCCGAACCAGATCGGCGTACACCACGACGGCCTCGTAGAGGGCCTGTCATCTTTGGCTTCGGCAGTGAAGGCTGAAGGCGCCGCGGTTGCCCTCCAGATCAACCATGCGGGCGGCTCGGCCAATCCGCCCGGCGACCTGAAGTACCGCCCGGCCGGGCCGTCCGCGGTTCCGAACCCGAGGGACGGAACCGTTCCGGCCGAGATGTCCGCAGGGGAAATCGAGGCAGTGGTCGAGGGGTTTGCGCTGGCCGCGTGGCGGGCGGTTGCCGCCGGCTTCGATTCCGTGGAAATCCACGGGGCGCACGGGTACCTTCTCAGCCAGTTTCTTTCGCCGCTGACCAACCACCGGAGCGACGAATACGGCGGGAGTCTCGAGAACCGAGCGCTGCTCCTCATGGAGGTTGTCCGCGCGGTCAGGGCGGCGGTGGGTGAGGCATACCCGCTCATATTCAGGCTGGGCGCCTGGGACGGGGTCAAGGGAGGTCTCATGCTGGAACACAGCGTGGCCGTGGCGCGTGACCTCGCGCGGGCAGGCGTCGACCTCCTCGACGTCTCGGGCGGGTTCTGCGGGTCCAGGCCGGACTTCCTGCAGGGCGTGGACGGTTACTTCATTCCCCTGGCGGCCGCGATCCGTAAGGAGGCAGGGGCCCCCGTACTGTGCGCGGGCGGGATCACCGAGCCCGACTATGCCAACAGGCTCGTCAGGTACGATAGGGTAGACCTTGTCGGCATCGGCCGCGCCATGCTCGAAGACCCCGACTGGGCGCGGCGCGCGATAGAACTCGCCGGTTCGCGGGACGGGGGGTCGTAAACTCGACTACCGGATGAGCATGTAGGAGATGCCCCGATGCGGACTTGGGCAGGAACTCCCCTCTTTGACCCCCAACAGTCTCCTGGGCCTGGCTGACACACTATGTAGAATAGCGAAGGCCCCCGAACGGGGGCTTTTCCGCATGTTCGGGTTACTGGGCCGTAGCTTGGAGTTGTTGCAGTGAGTATTGGCACTCAACAATACAGAGGTCGAGGTGATGCGCTCCCTCTACCAGATTAGTCTTGACCGGTGCATTGGTGTCGGAATTAGCCATAGTTCGGAGTTGGCTGGCAGTCTGTTGGCACTGTTGTATGCATTGCTGGATCACTTGAGTGGAGGACACCATTCTTCACTCTCCTTTGGCCCGTTTGTCACCGCTCTATCTCATCTGGGTCGCGCTTTGGCACTGTCGAATGCAGAGCTCGACATGGTGAGCGCCCTGGGTAAGCATGTCTCTGACGCCCGGATCACTGACGCCATTAGCCGCGCCCCGCAGTGAGTTCGCCGCCTGAGTACACGTTTGGATACACTGGTTTATCTGTTGAGTATCCGGCATTTCGATTTCACCCCTTCTTGTACCTCTAAGAAGGTAGTATTGGGCGCTCTACGCCAGTCTATCCCACCCCGAGACGCCTTGGATCTGGATTCCCGCTCATTTACGTGTTGACTGTACGCTCCCAGGGAGTCCACTGAAGATGAACGCTTTTCGCTTGGCCCTGGCAAAGCGTCTGGTAGACCACGAGGCGGCCATAAATGATTTCAATCGGAAGCCTGGGGACACCCCCTCTATCCCTACGGTCGCGACTTCCTCACTGTGCGCGTCTCACTGCGTCGAGGGCCATGGCTATGAGGCGCAGGGCGATCTCCTCAGGCTGGGCCGGCCCTGCCTGCGGCTTGACGCCGCCCTGAGCCGTCTTCGGCGTTCCGCCCCCCTTTCCCCCAAGCGCTGCCATGACCTCCTTCATTACGGCGCCCATGTCAGTGTCGACGTCGTCAGAGCGGGAGAACACCGCCCTCACGCCCTCGGGCCCGGGGGTCGCGAGCAGCGCAATCGCGTTTCCGGCTGCCGCTACCTTCGCCGCAAGTACCCTCGCCTCTTCGAACGTCCTTCCAGATAGGGATCTGGCTACCACGAGAGGGATGCCCGGCTGCCCCAGGATGTCAGGCTTCGCAAGCATGGCCTCGGCCTCGTACGACATGGTTGACGCCGAGAGCCGCTCCACTTCTTTTGACAGTGCCTGTACCTGCTGGACCTGCCGTGAAACCGCCGCGTCCAGCTCGTTTGGCGCCACGGACAGTGACCTCGAGATGGCGTTGACCAGCGCGTTCTTCCACCTGAACTCCTGCAGTGCGCGGTTTCCGCACACGAACGAAAGGCGAACGCCGGACCGCACCCGCTCCCATTTGATGACGTTGATCAAACCGACCTCTCCCGTGCACCGCGGGTGCGTACCCCCACAGGGCGAGTAGTCGAAGCCGTCCACCTCGATTATGCGAATTGGCCCCTCGCGCTCGGGGCGCTTCCTGAGCGGGAGCCGCAATGCCTCGTCCAGCGAATACCACGTTGCCGCCACCCGACGGTTCTCAAACACGATCCGGTTCGCCAGGTCCTCAGCGCGTGCGGCATCACGTTCATCGAGCGAATGCGCGTTCAGGTCTATCGCCACGTACTCATGTCCCAGGTGAAACCCGACCGTATCGGCATCGAGCGTCTTCTCGAACGCCGATGACAGGATGTGCTGCCCGAGGTGCTGCTGCATGTGGTCGAACCTGCGCTCGAAGTCGACCCGGCACGTGACGGCGTCTCCGGGCCGGAATGGGACCGGGGCCTCCGCGTCGCCCGCGCCTGCGACTTCACCCCCGGCTGCCCTGACGAGGTGCAGCACCTCGCCATCTTCCTCGATCACCGCGGCCACAGACAGGCCGCCGATGTCGCCGAGATCCCACGGTTGCCCCCCGGATTCCGGGTAGAACGCGGTGCGGTCGAGGGTCACGGCCAGGACCGCTACGCCCTCGGGGCCGGGGGCGGGCACGACTGAGCGGACGGTGGCCTCGAACTCCGTCAGGTATGGGTCCTCGTAGTACAGTCTCTCCGCCAAAGCACATCCCTCCGGGAGAGCAGGGTTCGGGACTCGCAAGGATTATCCTGCCCAACCGGACTGCGACCCTTCACGGACAATGCTCGCGCTACTATTGACCGTAGTAGACGCTTGGGGTAGAATACCGGCAGGAGGTGGCCCGTCTTGACCCGCTTCTTCGAGTTCAAGCCGCACGAACGCGGCCTGGAGAAGGTACTCGGAGGCCTCGAGGCCGAGATCATGACCGAGGTCTGGTCCTGTGGGCGGTGCACCGTAAGAGATATTCACGATCGCCTGAGGTCCCGGAAGGACCTCGCCTACACGACGGTCATGACCGTGATGGGCCGCCTGGCGCAGAAGGGCCTCCTCAACCGCGAAATGGTTGAGGGCGTTTACTACTACGAGCCAGCCATGAGCCGCGACGAATTCGAGGGGAGTGTTGCTGCCGAGGTCCTCGACGGGCTGCTGGAGGCCTTTTCGGAGAAAGCCATTGCGCACCTCCTGGGCGGCACCGGCAAAGCTAACCGTGAAGAGGTAGAAAGACTGGCCAGGATCATCGAAGAGCGCAGAAAGGAGAAGCGGGGCTGATGTCGTTCACGCCGGGCTCACTGATGGTGCACCTGAGCGTCGCCTCATTCCTCGGGCTGGCTGTCGTGAGCGGCCTTGTCGGGCTACTCGCGATCAGGAATCCCGCCTGCAGGGCGCTCCTGTTCGCCTGGGTGCTGATTGCCCCCGTGCTCGCGTTCTCGGTGCACAGCGTGGCGCCCCGCGAATGCTCCGTGCTGCCGGGGATCTCCTATTGGGCGCACCTCGCCTGCGTTGCGGGCAGATGGCTCGGCCTTGCGGGACTCGCCATCATGGGTGCCGGCCTGCTGGTCGTCCTGGCCCAGACCGGGGCCACCCTCATCATGTGTCACAGGCTCGTATCCACATCCACGCCTGCCGGGAAGGTGCCTGGCGGCGGCGACGCCGGCGGCGTGGCTTCCGGCGGCTCCGGCAGCGTTTCCAGCAGCGCAGCGCAACCAGCAGTCGCAGCCCTGGCGGAGATCTGCGCCGGAGCCGGTGTCGAACGTCCCAGGCTGCTGCTCACCAGGTTGAACGGAGTGTGCTGCACTATAGGGGTCTTCCGCCCATCCGTGGTCCTCTCGCGGGACCTGTGCGGGGCGCTTGAGCCCGACGAACTCAGGGCTGTGCTGGCCCACGAGGTAGCCCATATTACCAGACATGACAACGCCCTGGGCCTCGTCGCCGGCGTGCTTCGCGCGTTGACCTTCTTTTCGCCGGCGGCTCACTACGCGCTTTCCAGGTACCTTGTCGAACGGGAGAAAGCGGCGGACGACCTGGCCGTGGCCTTGAGCGGCGACGCGGTCGCCCTGGCCTCCGGGTTGCTGAAGGTCTACAGGGCGCGTGAGACTCGCCTCCAGCCGAAGGTATTGGTAGAGGTCGCGGCTACCGGCGAGGGTCTAAAAGGCCGTATCCGGCGCCTCCTTGCGCCGGATGAGAACGCGGCGCGCGGACCGGTGCGTTTGCAGACCTGGCGGGCTTCGGCGGTGGCTGTACTGGTGCTCGTGCTGACACTCTATCTCTGTTGACACACCCTTGCGGTGTAGTATATGTTTGCGCTGTAATACTACGCAGCGTAGTACGACGGGAGGGAGTAGGATGACTCAGTTCTCCGGCAAGCGAGCGAGGGTAGAACGCGCCGGGTCCAACTGGGGCGCCGGGCTGCTAATCGTGGTGCTGATGGTAAGCGCCTCCGCGGTGGGGACGTGGTACTTCCTTAACCGCGGTGACCGCCCCTCGTCCCGGATTCAGGCCGGTCCGCTGCAGGCGGGCAATTCGCGGCAGGGCGCCTCCGCTCAGGCCGTGACCAGAATGGCGGACGTGGAAGCGCGGGTCGAAAAGGGCAAGGTGTCGGTCTCGCTGGAGACTGTCCGGGACAAAGGGCTGATCAGGTTCGTGTACGAGGGCAAGCAGGAGCTCCCGCTGCTCGCATACGTTGCGCCGTCCGGCAAGGTCGTCACGGCGGTGAGCATGTGCGAGCCGTGCCAGTCGACGCGGTTCTTCATCCAGGGGAAGAACATCGTGTGTTCGACGTGCTACTCCCAGTGGGACCTCGAGACCCTGAAAGGCGTGACAGGCGGTTGCCTCGAGTACCCGCCTGATGTCCTGCCCAATTCAATTGAGGGCGACAGGGTGCTCATTGACGAGACGGCGGTCACCGGGTGGAAGCCCCGGGTCTAGAATGCTTCAGTCACGGACGGTGGTCCTAATGAGGAGAGACGTAATCCGCGTATTCCCCCGTGAATTGCGCTGAGGAGGGTCAACCGTTGAGGCTCATCGGGATTGCGTACGGAAACGTAAGACGGCGCAAGGGTAAGGCTGCCCTGGTCATGATCGGCCTGGCGCTGGGGGTTGCGACGGCAGTGGCGCTGATGTCCGCGAACCAGGCGATGCAGTACGAGATCGGCGCCAAGCTCGACGAATACGGCGCCAACATAGTCGTGGTACCGAGGACCCAGCAGCTGGCCCTCTCGTACGGAGGCATTACGGTTCCAGGCGTGACCGTGGGGACTCCGGAGTTCAGCCAGGAAATCGTGAAGAAAATAGCCGCCATCGAGCAGAAGGACAGCATCAACATCATAGCTCCCAAGCTCGTGGGGGCTGAGAAGATCGAGGGGCAGCCCGGACTGGTCGTCGGCGTCGATTTCGAGGCCGAGTTGAAGATGAAGAAATGGTGGCACCTGGAGGGCAAGCGCCCCTCAGAAGCCGGTGACGTGGTCCTCGGCAGCGAGGCCGCGTCACGCCTGGGGAAGTCCGCCGGAGACCCCATCAACATCGGCGACAGGGTGATGACCGTGGCATCGATCCTCGCTCCCACAGGGGGCCAGGAGGACGACCTGGTGTTCGCCGGCCTGGGGGCCTTACAGCAGATGCTCGGGAAGAGCGAGAGGCTGACATTTGTGGAGGTCAGCGCCTACTGCAACACATGTCCAATTGAGGAAATCGTGTCGCAGATCACGATAGCGGCGCCCGAGGCCAAGGTCACAGCCCTCAAGCAGAGCGTGCAGGCGCGGGCGGACATGGTGAAGCGCTTCGGCTCATTCGCACTGGCCGTTTCAACCGTGGTGTTACTGGCCGGGGGTCTCGCCGTCTCGACCACGATGCTCTCCTCGGTGAATGAGCGGACGAGGGAGATAGGCATATTCAGGGCGATAGGCTACCGCAAGTCACACATCTTCTACGTCATGCTGAGCGAGGCGGCCTTCCTCAGCTTTGCGGGCGGAATACTCGGGTACGGCTCGGGGCTTGCTCTGGCCCGGGCGGCAACATCGAGGGTGGTGGAATCGTCCGTGCAGGTGCCGTGGAACCCCGTCCTGCTGCTGGTGGCGCTGTCCGTCGCCGCCGCCGTCGGGATGCTCGCGGGGGCGTATCCCGCGTGGCGCGCGTCGCGGATCGACCCCGCCGAGGCTTTGAGGTTTATCTGATTGACGGCCCGGCCCACGGGCGAGCCGGAGGCCCTGAGCCGGGTGTGATGGAGGGATGCCTGTTGAGCTTGATAGTGCTGGAAGGCGTTACGAAGCGATACCGCGCCGCCGGCGAAGAGGTCGTTGCGCTGCACCCGGTCAACCTCAGCATAGGGCAGGGGGAGTTCGCGGCGGTCGTCGGGCCGTCCGGTTCGGGGAAAAGCACCCTGCTGTCGATCCTGGGGGCAATGAATACCCCAACCGCGGGCAGGCTGGTGGTCGACGGCATAGACGTCTACGCCCTGGACGAAGAGAGGAGGGCGGACTTCAGGAGGGAGTACGTGGGGTTCGTGTTCCAGCAGCTCCAGCTGATACCGTACCTGTCGGCGCTCGAGAACGTCATGCTCCCGCTGGTGGTGACCGGCCTGGGAAAGAAGGTGCAAGGCGAAATGGCGGGTCAGGCGCTCGAGTCTGTCGGGCTGGGCGGGAAAGCGCTGCGTCTCCCCAACGAGCTGTCGGGGGGTGAGCAACAACGCGTGGCGATCGCACGGGCGATCGTGAATGAGCCCCCGGTCCTTCTGGCTGACGAGGCGACCGGAAACCTCGACTCGCGCACAGGGGAGAACGTGATGTCGGTATTCGAGGACCTGAACAGCAAGGGGCTTACGATCGTCATCGTCACGCATAACCAGGACAACTGCCGCTACGCCGGCCGCATTCTCGACATGGCCGACGGACGGCTGTGGGAGCGGGCGGCCGCCGGGACCACCGCGAGAGTGGCCCACGAGCCGAGGATGGCCTGCTGAGGCCGGTTGGACTGGAATCAGACTGGTAGATGGAGGCGGAAGGGTATGAAGACACTATCGAAGGCGGCGCTGGTACTTGCGGGGATCGCAGCGGTGGTCTGGCTCGCGAGGGCGGGCTCCCTGAGGGCGGTGGCACCCTGGGCGGTATTCCTGGCATGCCCGCTAATGCATCTCGGGATGATGGCGTTCATGGGGCGCGGGTGCCATCACGACCGCGAGGGACACGAACACGCGCGCGGACAGGAGCCACGTCCCGGTAATGAGCCGGAACGCGCCCGTGCCGGGGAGGTGTGAGCACATGGCGGAACCTTCACCGAGGCCGTGCTGGCTGACCGCGTGGCTGAGGAGGCTAGCCGAAGCGAGCGACAGGCAGTTTGGTGGTAAACCCCCGTCGTGTTGTGGGGGTGGAGGGAGCCGCAGCCCGGGACTCACGCGGTCTGGAAAATCAGAGAACAGCACCGGTACTTGATATCCACCGAGTACCCCCTCTCGCGCGCGTAGGAGACAATGCCGTCCGGAAGGCGATGCGGTCAAATCCCAGTTCCACGGCCATTGTCTCCACCGCTTTTCCGTAGGGGCTGCAGGAACCGCGGCTTGGGTGAGTGACCCGGCCCTTGCCCGGTGGCTCGCCCCAGCCCCCCAATCATGCGGCCCAAACAGATGAGGCACTTTTCCGCCATCTCGTCCAGGCAGATCTTCCCCGGGTAGATCTGGTACAGGGGCCGGTAGCCCGTGGGGCCCACGTTGGGCATGACCACGTTGGCCCCACAGCGTAACGCTTTCTGCCTCCCCTGCGGATCGGCGGTCCCGAGCGCGGTGGTCGCAGGAATGTGCGCCCAGGGAACAGCCAGCCTGGCCACCGCCAGTACCCGCAGGCTCAGATCAACCTCACCTGGGCTGGACGCCGCCAGCGGTGTCTGGGGGTGAGGGATAAAGGGTCCGATCCCCGCCATTTCCACATCGAGTTCCTGCAGTAGAACGATGTCGTCCGCCAGGCTGGCAAGGGTCTGCCCGGGCAGGCCCACCATGTTCCCCGATCCGACCTGGTACCCCAATTCCCGCAGGTGGCGAATACAGGTCAACCGGTCCGCCAGGGTGGTTCCGGGACGCAGCCCTCGGAACAACTCGGGATCGGCAGTCTCGTGCTTCAGGAGGTAGCGGTCGGCCCCCGCCTCTCTCCAGAGGGCGTAGTCCTCCCGGGGACGATCCCCGACCGAGAGTGTGACTGCCAGCCCGGTCCGGCGCTTGATCTCGCGGACTACCTCCGCAAGGGCCGGAGCGTCCCAGAAGGGGTCCTCTCCGGACTGGAGCACGACCGTGCCCACGCCCAGGCGGGCTGCCTTCTCGGCTGCGCCCACGGTTTCGGCGAGTGACATGCGGTAGCGCTGCAAACCCGCGTTGGCCGCCCTTAACCCGCAGTAGTGACAGTTGCGCACGCAGTAGTTCGAAAACTCGATTATGCCGCGCAGGTATACCTCGTCACCTACATAGCGGTGCCGGACTTCATCTGCAGTGTGAAACAAGGTATCTTTGGCCCTCGTGTCGGCGGAGCCTTCCAAGAGGGCCAGGATAGCCTTGCGATCGATCTCTCCGGGCCTTCGTTTGGCCTGTTCCAGGGCCGTCCAGAATGCCTTGCTCTGCACGTTTGCCCACCTTCCACCTGAAGTCTCACGCCGCAAACAGGCCACCGGCGCACCTGCCGTGCAGGTACGGACGGCGAGTCACGTAGTTGTGCCGGGACTCTCGTCGAACAGTCCAGTGGACAGGTACCTCTCGCCGGTGTCCGGAAGTATGGCCACGATGAGTTTGCCGCGGCTTGTGTCCCTGAAGGCTACCTCCACGGCAGCCCAGACGGCCGCGCCAGAAGATATCCCCGCCAGTATCCCCTCTTCCCTCGCCAGGCGCCTGGCCATTTCCATGGCCCTTTCCTGCGGGACGCGGATCACCTCGTCGATCAGGTCGCGCCTGAGCACGTTGGGCACAAAGCCGGCCCCGATGCCCTGGATCTTGTGCGGCCCGGGCGAGCCCCCCGACAACACCGGCGACTCGTCGGGTTCCACCGCAATGGCCCTGAACGAGGGCTTGAGATGCTTTATCACGGTGGCGATTCCGGTGATGGTGCCGCCGGTGCCCACACCGGACACCAGTATGTCTACCTTGCCATCCGTATCCCGCCATATCTCCTGGGCGGTGGTTCTTACGTGGATCTGCGGGTTGGCGGGGTTGCTGAACTGCTGCGGCATGAACGAATTGGGCGTCGCTACCGCCAGCTCCTCGGCCCTGCGGATGGCCCCGCGCATACCCTCGGGCCCCGGGGTCAGCACGATCTCCGCGCCGAACGCTGCAAGTAGCCTGCGGCGCTCGAGGGACATGGTCTCCGGCATCGTGAGGATGAGCCGGTAGCCACGCGCAGCTGCCACAGATGCCAGCGCTATCCCCGTGTTGCCGCTTGTCGGCTCGATTATCACTGTCCCCGGCTTCAGGAGGCCGGCCTCCTCCGCCGAGTCTATCATTGCCACCCCGATGCGGTCCTTGACGCTGCCGCACGGGTTGAACGACTCCATCTTGCCGAGCACCGTCGCAACGGCGCTCCGCGTAACCCTGTTCAACCTGACCAGCGGCGTGTTGCCGATGGCCTTCGTAACATCATCAGCTATCGGTCTCGGTCCCATGTTGTTCCCTCCCGGCTGGTTGACCGGAGTTTACCCGGTTCTCCAGCGCCTCAATCCTCTGTGTGATTCCAGACAGCATCTCGACCACGGGGTCCGGCAGGTCGCCGTGGTTCAGGGGGTCTACCTTGACTCCCTCCTTCACCACGATGCGCCCGGGAACCCCCACGACGGTGCAGTTGGGGGGCACCGGTTTGATCACGACTGCTCCCGCTCCGATGCGAGAGTTGTCGCCGATCTCGATTGCCCCCAGCACCTTTGCCCCCGCCGCTATCACGACGTTCTTGCCGATAGTCGGGTGCCTTTTCCCCTTGTCCTTGCCCGTCCCGCCGAGCGTGACCTGCTGGTAGATGGTCACGTCATCCCCGACTTCCGCGGTCTCCCCGATTACCGTGCCTATGCCGTGGTCTATGAACACGCGGCGTCCGATCACGGCCCCGGGGTGTATCTCGATCAGGGTCAGGAACCGGCCCACGTGGGATACCAGCCTGGCCAGGAAGAACAGCCTCTTCTGGTAGAGCCAGTGCGCCAGGCGTTGAATCCATACGGCGTGGAGGCCGGGGTAGCAGCACAGCACTTCGACGACGCTCTTCGCAGCGGGGTCCCGCTCGAATATGGTAGCGATGTCCTCCCTGATCCTGCGAAACATCTCTCATACCCCCGATGGATTTGATTCGTGCCGACGCATGCCGTCGTACAGTCCGGCACCGCCACATCACCCCCGTCCCCCACGCGATACTCCGCCCTCAGGCTCTCGCGGCCGCCAGCGCCTGGTCCAGGTCTGCGATGATATCGTCCACGTTCTCCAGGCCTATCGAAAGCCGCACGAAGTCGTCAGTCACGCCGGTGGAGAGCTGCTCTCCCGGAGTGAGCTGCTGGTGCGTGGTCGAAGCCGGATGGATGATCAGGCTCTTCGCATCGCCAATGTTGGCGAGGTGGGACAGGAGCTTCACCGAATTGATGAGCCTGATCCCGGCCTCGCGGCCACCCTTGATGCCAAAGCCGATGATCGCGCCCTGGCCGGCGGGAAGGTACTTCCTCGCCCTCTCGTAATCGCGGTGGCTGGGCAGCCCGGGGTAGTTTACCCAGGACACGCCTGGATGGGTGTCGAGCCACTTCGCGACCTCAAGCGCGTTCTCGCAGTGCTGCTTCATCCTGACGGGGAGCGTCTCGAGCCCCTGGATGAAGAGGAACGCGTTGAACGGCGAGATGGCGGGGCCGATGTCCCTCAGAAGCTGTACCCTCGCCTTCGTGATGTACGCGATGCCGGGCACGACGGCCTTGTCGTGGTTACCGAATGCTTCCCAGTAGTTTACACCATGATATGACGGGTCGGGTTCTGTAAGCTCAGGGAACTTGCCGTTGTTCCAGTCGAACTTGCCGGAGTCCACTATCGCGCCGCCTATGGACGTCCCGTGGCCACCGATGAACTTCGTCAGCGAGTGCACCACGATGTCCACCCCGTGCTCGAAAGGCTTGAGGAGGTAGGGTGTCGTCACGGTATTGTCCACTACGAACGGTATCCCGTGAGCGTGAGCGATACGCGCAATGCCCTCGAAGTCGTCGACGTTGTTCTTGGGGTTGCCGACGGACTCCGTGTACAGGAGGCGCGTGTTCTCGTCGATCGCCTTCTCAAAGTTCGCCGGGTCAGACGAGTCGACGAACCTCGCTTCGATCCCGAGCTTGGGCAGCGTGTAGTGGAACAGGTTGTATGTACCTCCGTAAAGGTAGCTCGTGGAGACGATGTTCTGGCCGGCGCGCGCTATATTCAGGATCGCCAGGGTGATGGCCGCCTGTCCGGACGCCACCGCAAGCGCCCCGGAACCGCCCTCGAGTTCGGAGAGCCGTTTCTCCAGGACGTCCTGGGTCGGGTTCATCATCCTCGTGTAGATGTTCCCGAACTGCTTCAGGCCGAACAGGCTGGCCGCGTGATCCACCGAGTTGAACACGTACGATGTGGTCTGGTATATGGGCACCGCTCTCGCGTTTGTGCTGGGGTCAGGGACCTGGCCTCCGTGAACCGCTACTGTCTCGAATCCCGGCTTTCTGGTGTTGCCCATCGTTTTCTCCTCCCGTTATCTGATCTCATGTACGGCGAGCTGTCGCACTGCGGCGAGCAGCCGTTCAACGTGGTCGTTGTTGTTGAAGTAGCCGAAACTGGCGCGCAGCGTCCCGCCGGGGAACGTTCCAAGGGACCTGTGGGCGGCGGGGGCGCAGTGCAGCCCCGCCCTTACGCCGATTCCGGAAGCCTCGTCGAGCATGACCCCGGCCATCGAAACGTCGAGCGAATCGATCGTGAATGAGACGATCCCGCTTTGCGTAAATTCCGGGTCAGAGTAGAGCCTGACTCCCGGGATTTCCGCGAGACCCCGCGTGAGTTCCCGGGCGAGGGACGACTCCTTCTCCGCTATCGAGCGGATGCCCTCCGACTCGACGAAGCGGATACCCGCTCCCAGTCCCGCTATCCCCGGCAGGTTCGGGGTGCCCGCCTCGAGCCTCCACGGGAGGCTCCCCGGCTGTTCCTCGTCCTCCGACCTGAATCCGGTCCCGCCTTCCCGCCACGGCCTCAGGTCGAGATCCCTGCCGAAAACCAGCAGCCCGACCCCCATGGGGCCCATCAGGCCTTTGTGCCCAGGCGCCGCGAGCACGTCTATTCCCGAGCTGACCAGGTCGATCTCCAGTGTGCCGGCGGTTTGCGCCGCGTCGACAACCAGCAGGCCGCCGTTCCGGTGGACTATTCCTGCCAGCTCCGCTACGGGCTCCACTCGTCCGGTCACGTTGGACGCGTGCGAAATGACTGCCACGTCGACCCCCTCGCGACAGAGGTCCTCGAAGTCGTCCATGTCCACGCCGGAACCGGGCGCCGCGCGGGCCACTCTCACGACCGCGCCTTCCCTTTCCAGGCTCCGGAGGGGACGCACGACCGAGTTGTGCTCGTACGGCCCTGTGACCACCCTCGATCCCTCGCGCACCAGCCCCTTGAGGGCGATGTTCAGCGAGTCCGTACAGTTCAGCGTGAACACCACGTGCGAGGGGCCTGGGGCGTTAAAGAGGCGCGCCGCGAGTAGCCTCGTCTCATCCATCACCCGTTCGGCGCGGACCGACATACGGTGTGAGGATCTTCCCGGATTGGCCCCCGCATGCTGCATACATGCGTTGATAGCCGCGTACACGGCGCCCGGCTTGGGCCACGAAGTGGCGGCATTGTCCAGGTACACGAACTCCTCACGCACGGCCTCACCCCCCTATGTATCGCGTGTAGAGGCTCTTGGCGGCGACGGGATCGGTCGTCCCGAAGACGATGGCCCTTCCGTCCCGGAACAGCGCGACCTCGTACTCACCTACTCTGAACCTCAAGAGATAATCATTTGACTCGACCCTGAACGCGCGGCTCAAGGTTCGAGCTGTAGACTCGTAGTCAAACCTGCGCGTCTCACGGGGGACCACCTGCACGGCGTTGCGCCCGCAGAGGGAGGCCGTCGCCATGTGATCGGCCTGCCGCAGGAGGGTGAACTCCCTCCCTGCGCACACCGTGCAGCCGGTGTTCCTCGATGTTGCGACGTGCGTCACCCTGTTGTCCCACAGGTCGAACAGCATCAAGCCGTTCAACGCGCGGTCCTTGCGCCCCGCCGCTATCTTCAGCGCCTCGGACGCTTCCCACGAGGCGATCGTGAATGTCACCGGCCCCAGCACGCCGGCCGTGTCGCACGTGAAAGGCGACGACAACCCGGCCGCATTAGGGTAGAGGCAGTTGTAGCACGCGGTTTCCCCGGGGAGGCACGTGGACACGGTACCGTACGTGGAGACACACGCGCCGTGCACCCACGGAATCCCCGCCTTGACGCACGCCTCGTTGATCAAGGCCCTGGTGTAGAAGTTGTCGAGGCCGTCGACGACCACGGTTGCGCCCGCGACGATCCTCTCCACGTTCCCGGGGTTGACGTCGTCCACGACCACTTCGTACGAAATCTCCGAGTTGAACCGCACGAGGTGTTCGCGAGCAGCGACCGCCTTCGGGATGCTATTCCGCGCGTCATCCTCGTCGTACAGCCCCTGCCGCTGGAGGTTGGTCCAGTCCACGAAGTCGCGATCCACGAGCCTGATGGTTCCCACCCCCGCTCTCGCGAGGACGTTCGCAGACGTGCTGCCCAGCGCGCCGAGGCCGATGACCACCGCGGTTGCGCGGGACATAAATTCCTGCCCCTCCTCGCCTATGCCGGAGACCAGTACCTGACGCGAGTAACGCGAGTTCTCATATCCCATATCCGTCGCACCCCGGCGGTGCCGGGTCCTCCCCCTCAACGAGCGATTGAATCGTGATCGAATCGAGTGCGAGTTCGATGTGATGCTGAAGCCTGTCCCACGCCTTCCGGCTCGCGCACGTTGCCTTGCGTTCGCACCTGCTCGCGGGGTTCTTCCCGGGGGGAAGGAGGCACCCTACCGGTGCGAGCGGGCCGTCGAGGGCGCGAACCACCGAACCCACGGTTATCTCGTTGGCGCTCTTCGCGAGCCTGTATCCGCCGTTAAGCCCTCGTACCGCGTCGACAAACCCGTGCTTCCTCAGCCCGTGGAATATGAGCCCGAGGTATTTCTTCGAGATGTTCTCCTTCTCCGCGATTTGCGCCAGCGAGACGGGGCTTCCGCCCTGGTTCTCCTCGCCCGAGAGGAGCTCCAGCGCGCACAGTGCCCGGACTCCGTACCGCGCCTTCGCCGAAATCTTCATGTTATCCACCACCTGCTTACCCACCACTTGCGGCGGATCGGTGCAAAATCATTAGTAATTCGGTAGTATTTCTGCTATACTACCATACGCCGCGCGCGAGATCCAGTACTGTTTTCCAGGCGCGACTGCCGCCGTGGAGGTCTTGTCCGGCGTGCCGTCGAAAGATAGTTCCCTCGCCAGACGGCCACCGCGGTCTCCTGGGGAGTATCGAAATGGAGTGAGGGTATTGTCGAACTGTCAGGATACGCCCGCGCCGGGCATTACCTGGCTCGAGCCGGGCATAGGTGTCATCAAGATCCCCGTCCCGCTGCCGGTGAAAGTCACCAACTCATACGTCCTGGGCGACCCGCCGGAGGCCGTAGTGGACTGCGGTCCGTGTTACCCCTCGTCCCTGTCCGTGCTGAGGGATTCCATTCAGGGCACGGCGCCCCGCGTTTGTGTGGCGACACACCTGCACGTGGACCATTATGGCGCCTCGGGGACGGTGCAGCGCGAATGGGGCTGCGAGGTCTGGATGGGTGACGTCGACGCGGAAGAGGGGTGGAGGTTCTACGCGGGCCCGCGAGATGACGACCACCTGTACTGGGAGGCGTTCATGCGCCACGGGGTGCCGCACGACGGCGCCGAGGCGACTTATGGCGTGGTGCAGCGGATCAGGGGATTGATCGACTATCCCACGATAAACCGGAGGTTGGCGGACGGGGAGGAGATCGACCTCGGTGGAAGGCGCTGGCGCGTTGCGGTCACGCCCGGCCACACCACCGGCCACGTGTGCCTGTATAGCGAGCGAGAGGGCATACTGCTGTCCGGCGATCACGTTCTCCCAAGGATAACGCCCAACATCGGCCTTTCGATCAAGGAAGGGTTCAATCCGATACAGGAATACCTCAAATCACTCGAAAGGACGGCGGGCCTCAACGCGCGGGTGGCATACCCCGGGCACGGGGCGGTGATCGACAACCCTACCTCCAGGGTTCGTGAGATAATCGACCATCACGTACTCAGGGCGCGGCGCGTGCTCGAGATCATGGGGCCCAGTCCCCTCAACGGATACGAGGTTGCGCTGGGGATGTGGGGCAACACGCTCGATGCGTTCCAGATGAGGTTCGCGGTGGCGGAGGCGGTTGCCCACCTCGACTGGCTTGCGGCCGAGGGCTGGGTTGTGAAGACAGCCGTTGACGGGGTCACTGTGTACGCCGCCGTGCGGCCGGGGGAGGCCTTTGAGAGGGGGGGCTTGGACGGTTGAATCTCACCGTTGTCGGGAGGTACGCCGCCGCCGCCGGTCTCCGGCACGGCTACAGGCCGTCCGGTATAAGGGTGTAACTCGAATACTGCCCCCGTCGCCCAAATATAATCCATAGTGGCCGAGCATTCGAGTGCAACCTGCCGGCAGCCGCGGGGTGAGGGGTATGAGTTACGGTACTTTCCGCGTCAGGAGGACCTTCCCCCGACGCTACTACAACCGCGTAGCGGCATCCGTTTCGCGTTCCGTCGCTACTCCCGTCGTCCGGAAGGTGGCGATATGCCTCCTGGTGTTCCTGTTCGTGTGGATGGTCGCCCGCATCCCGGTAACGCCCGCCCGAAGGCTCACGTCGGTCCTGCGTTGGGCGTTCACCTCCGATTCCGACTTCACCGCCGTGTTTTCGTTCATCAGGCGCCTTGCCGAGGGGCTCCCCGAGACGGGTTTCTGGGCGTTTCCCGTCACAGGCTCCGCCGGGGCGAAGATGGCGTGGCCGGTCGACGGCAGGCTGACGGCGCTGTACGGATGGAAGACCGACCCGAACACCAAGCAAGAGAAGCTCTACGAGGGGATCGACATAAGCGCGCCCGCGGGTACCCCGGTAAAGGCAGCGCTCGCGGGGGTCGTGGTGAGCGTGCGCGACAGCGCGACATATGGTAAAGTGATAGAGGTCGAGCACGGCCGGGGGCTCAAGACGGTCTACTACCGGTGCGCCGAGGTCGCCGTGATCCCGCATACACGGGTGGAGCGCGGGGATGTCATCGCCAGGGTCGGGGCGCTCCCCGGCGCCGGCAGCCCGTACATCCACTTCCAGGTAGTCGTGGAGGGTAACAGGGTAGACCCCCTCAAGCACCTCCCTGCGCTGTGACTGGCCGGCTCACGCCCGGCGGGTAACGTCCGGTGAGGATATTCTCGTTCGCGGGGATACCAGTATCCCTCAACGTGTACTTCATAGGCATGATCGTGGTCTACGCTGCCGCGGGCCTCGGCCCCCAGGTGACCCTCCTGTTCATGATCGTCATCACCCACGAACTCGCCCACCTCCTGGCAGCGCGGTTGTGCGGCGTCGAAGTCCTGGGTATCGAGGTATTCCCGTTCGGCGGGATGGCGAGGACCGTGGGGCTGCCGGCGGGGGAACCGCTGGTGGAGGCCGCCATAGCCGTGGCCGGCCCTCTTCACAACTTCCTGCTGTATGGCCTCGGCCTCATGCTGCGCCAGTGTGAGATCGTGAACCCCGACTTGATCTCCTTCTACCTCGACGCCAACCTGTCGCTCGCGTTCATCAACATGCTTCCGGCCCTTCCCCTGGACGGCGGCAGGGCGCTTCGAGGCTACATCGCGCAGGCCGCGGGGTACCGCAGGGCCACCGCGCTCCTGTCGCGGGTGGGCGTGGTCGCCTCGTTAAGCATGGCGGGCTGGGGAATCGTCATGTTGCGGCGGGGGCAGCTCGTCCCAAACGCCTTTGCATTCGCTATTTTTCTCCTCATCGCGGGCCGGCGCGAGGAAGGGTCGTCGGGTTACCTCCCTGTGAGAGCTCTCCTGGCCAAGAGGGATTTGCTCAGGAAACGCGGGATGATGCCTGTCGAGCGGATGATCGCGCTGCACACGACCACGGTCCTGGACGTAGCGGTGAGGCTCTCGCCGTCGAAGCAGTACCTCATCAGCGTCACCGACTCCTCGGGGAACGTGATGGGCGAGGTATGGGAGAACAGGCTGCTCGACTACATTTTCTCCGGCCGCGGCAATGACACCCTCGGGGTTCTACTGCGCAACGGCGCGGGTTAGGCCGCACGACGGGTCGCCGTCGGCGTGCCGCCCCAGTAAGGCCGCGAACCCACGGCGGGGGGGCCGATGGTAAATCCACCTGATTATGGGTATAATTGAGCCGGTGAAAAATAACGTGGGGATCCCCCTGGATCAAATCCTGCCCCGGGTTTCCCGGCCCGCCAGGTATACGGGCGGCGAGTGGAACCAGATAGTCAAGGACCACCGCGACGTCGCCGTGACGTTCGCATTCGCTTTTCCCGACGTCTACGAAGTAGGCATGTCCCACCTGGGCCTCAAGATCGTCTATCACTTGCTCAACCGGCGGGACGACGTCGCGTGCGAGCGGGTCTTCGCACCCTGGGTCGACATGGAGACCCTGATGCGCGAGCGCGGGGTGCCGCTGTTCAGCCTCGAGACGCGGACACCGGTTTCCACGTTCGACATCGTGGGCTTCACCCTCCAGTACGAGATGACGTACACTAATATAGTTAACATGCTGGACCTCGCCGGCATCCCACCCGTGGCGGCCGCGCGGGGACCGGAGTGGCCGCTCGTGATAGCCGGCGGGCCTTGCGCCTTGAATCCCGAACCCGTGGCGGAGATGTTCGACTGCATCCTCATCGGGGACGCCGAGGGCGCGCTCGACGAGATCATTGCGGTGTACAAGGATTGGAAGCAGGTGGGTCGTCGGCCGGGGGACCGTGCGCTCGCCGGTGCGAGCGCCGCAGGCGACCGCGCCGGTCCCGGCGCACCCGGCGTCACGCGCGACAAGCCGGACCTCCTGCGCCGGCTCGCGGGAATCGAGGGTTGCTACGTTCCCTCGCTGTACAGGCCGGAGTATAACGACGACGGCACGGTGCACCGCGTGGCGCCGGCCGCGGGGGCCCCGGAGCGGGTGCGCAGGAGGATCGCGGAATCGCTCGACCTCACCGACTACCCGCTGATGCCGCCCGTCCCCTACCTCGACGCGGTACACGACAGGGCCGTCGTCGAGGTCATGCGCGGGTGTACGCGTGGTTGCAGGTTCTGCCAGGCTGGGATGATATACCGGCCGGTGCGCGAGCGGTCCCCCGCGGACGTCGGAAAAGCGGCAGCCGAGACAATCAGGAACACCGGGTACGACGAGCTCTCGCTGATGTCGCTGTCGAGCACCGACTACAGCCACATCAGGCACGTGGTGGACGAGCTCGGGCGTGACCTGGCTCCACTCGGGGTCGGGCTGTCGCTACCCTCGCTTCGCGTCGACGCGTTCTCGGTGGACATAGCCAACAAGGTCCAGGCGGTCCGGAAGTCGGGACTCACCTTCGCTCCGGAGGCGGGGACCCAGCGCCTGAGGGACGTCATCAACAAGCGCGTGACCGTGGACGACCTGGTGGAGGCGGCATCCGCCGCCTTCGAGTCCGGCTGGGACGGGCTGAAACTGTACTTCATGATCGGGCTTCCGACCGAGACCGACGCCGATCTCGAAGGAATCGTGGATATGACGCGGTCGGTCGCCGCGCTGTACGAGCGCGTTGCATCAAGACGCTCCTCGGGATCGCACAGGCGACTGACGTTGACGGTCAGCGCATCGTCGTTTGTTCCCAAGGCGCACACGCCGTTCCAGTGGGAGCCCCAGGTCGATAGGGAGGAGCTCGAGCGCAGGCAGCGTTTTCTGAAGGACAGGCTTCGGAAGACCAGGGCCAGGTTCGACTGGCACGACGCAGGTATGAGCGTCATGGAGGCAGTGCTGGCCAGGGGCGACCGGAGGCTCGCGCGGGTGATCATCGAGGCGTGGCGGCGGGGAGCCAGGTTCGACTCATGGACCGACAGGTTCCGCGAGGACCTCTGGCTGGATGCGTTGAGCCATTGCGGGTTGAATCCGCGGTTCTACGCAAACAGGCAGCGAGACCCGGATGAACTGTTCCCGTGGGATCACGTGGATTCGCGCATCGCTAAGGGGTTCCTGCTGAGGGAGCGTGCGAGGGCGTTTAAGGCGATGACCACGCCGGACTGCAGGCGTGACGGGTGCGAGGCGTGCGGTGTATGCGTATAAGACTCCTGTTCAAGAAGGGCGAACCGGTGAGGTTCATATCGCACCTCGATACAATGAGGGCGTTCGCCAGGGCAATGCGCAGGGCGGGCCTGCCGGTGGCGTTCTCGCGGGGGTTCAACCCGCACCCGCGCATGGTGTTCGCGCTGCCGCTCGCCGTGGGCGCCACCAGTGAGATGGACGTGCTGGACGTGGATTTCAGCGAGAGGGTGGGCCTGCTGCAGGCAGTGCAGGCGCTGAACGCGGCCCTGCCGCCGGGGTTGTGCACCTGCGTGGCGCGGGAGATACCTGTGGACTCGCCGCCCGCGATGTCGGTCGTGGATGCCTCCGAATACTCGGTGAAGGTGCCTATTAAGAATCGATCGGTGGACCCCGCCGGACCGCTCAGGTCGTTCATGGAGTCCGGTTCGATCTGTGTGGAGAGGAAGCGCGAGGGCCAGCCGGCGCGCACCATCGATGTCCGGCCGCTCGTGCTGATCGCGGCGGAGGGCGGCGACGGCGGTGGGGGAATGGCCCATTACGAGTTCACCATCCGTTCCGGCAGCCGCCAAAACCTGCGTCCGGATGAATTGTTGCAGGCGTTGGATTCTATAGGTGAAGGGTGGCTCGAACTGGCGGAAGCAAGGTATCACAGGAGGGGATTGTACACGTTGAGGGACGGCCGGCTCGTCCCGCTGGTCTAGGATTCAACCACAGCCGTCGTGGGCACTGCCCACTTATCAAGGAGTGAACTCTTTTTGGAAAAGGAAATACTCATCACCGTCGACTACGACGAGACTCGCGTCGCGGTGCTGGAGGACGGGGTGTTGTCCGAGGTCTACATCGAGAGGCCCGTCCTGCAGAAGAGCGCTGGGAACATCTACAAAGGCCGCGTCGAGAACGTCCTCCCGGGGATGCAGGCCGCGTTCGTCGATATCGGCCTGGAACGGAACGCGTTTCTGTACGTCGATGACGCCACGCCCCCGAGGAACGGGGACGACGACGATGACCCGGGGGACGAAATCAGGAAGAAGACGATCAAGGACATCCTGAAGGTAAACCAGGAGATACTGGTCCAGGTAGTCAAGGAACCGATGGGCACGAAGGGCGCGAGGGTAACGAGGTACTTCACCTTGCCCGGTCGCTACCTCGTACTTATGCCTGCGGTCGACTACGTGGGCGTATCGCGGAGGATCGAGGGGGAACACGAGAGGGACCGGCTCCGGAAGATGGCGGAGCGCCTGAAGCCGCAGGGGACCGGACTCATAGTGCGCACGGTCGCGGAGGGGAAAAGTGAGCACGAGATCAAGCAGGACCTCGAATTCCTTCACCGCCTGTGGTCGCGGATCCAGGCCAGGGCCAAGAACGCGCAGGCACCCAGCCTCATCCACAAGGACCTGGGCCTCGTCTACAGGATAGTGCGCGACCTTTTCTCGGAGGACGTGGCACGACTCACCGTAGACTCGCGCCACGAGTACGAGCGAATTCTCGAGCTTCTCGACGTCATGTCCCCCGAACTCAAAGGCCGCGTGCACATGTTCACGGCGCGCGACAGGTCGCTGTTCGACCTGCATGGCGTTGACACCGAGATAGAGGACTTGCTGAAGAAGAAGGTGTGGCTCAAATCCGGGGGCTACCTCGTAATTGACCAGACTGAGGCGCTGACCGCCATCGACGTGAACACCGGTAAGTACGTTGGGACGACGAACCTGGCGGACACGGTGTTCAAGACGAACATGGAGGCCGCCAGGGAGATCGCCAGGCAACTCAGGCTGCGCGACATAGGCGGTATCATCATCATCGACTTCATTGACATGCAGAGCCACGACCACCGCCAGAAGGTGATGGCGGCGCTCGAGAACGAGCTCAAGAAGGACAGGACCAGGAACACGGTGCTTGGTCTCACGCAGCTCGGACTCGTCGAGATGACCCGAAAGAAAGTCCGGCAAGGATTGTCCGCCGTGCTGGAGCAGCCGTGCTCGTACTGCGGTGGAAAGGGCCGAATACTCAATGAAGCCACAATGGCGGCGAAGGTCCGCAAGGAGGTGCGGCGGATACTGAAGCATTCCGCCAGCGAGGCGGCGCTGCTCGAGGTACACCCGACCGTCGCGTCGCTCCTGATAGGTTCCGGCGGCGTCAACCTCCGGGAGATGGAGAAGGAGACGGGGAAAATCGTTTACATCCGCGGCAATGCGGGCCTTCACGTGGAGAACATCAACCTTCGCGCTCTCGGCACGCGCGAGGAAGTCGAGTCGAAGGCGCTGCCGGTGAAGATCGGTGACACGTTGGAGATCAAGATCGAGGAGCCCCACGCGTCCAACCCGTGGGACGGGATCGGCCGCCTGGAGGGCTACGTCATCGACATCGAAGGCGCCGGCAAACTTGTCGGCGAGAAGGTCAACGTTGAGATAACCAAGGCGTTCCGGACCTACGCGAGGGCGAAGATGCTCGACGCGTGAAAACTCCCTTTCCTTGACACCCATTGGGGCGCGTGCTACAATCATTTGGCGGCGTTTTTGCTGCAGGACGCTGCGCTACCGCTCGGAGGAGGCCCAAAGCTGGCGCGCTCGCGCCGCGCCTCGTTCCGGCGAGTCTGGGCAGGGAGGATGATGGCATGTACGCCATTGTTGAGACCGGAGGCAAGCAGTACAGGGTCTCCGAGGGAGACCGGATCACCGTCGAGAAGATCAAGGCCGGGCCGGGTCAGCCGGTCGAATTCGATAAGGTGCTTTACGTTCAGAAGGACGACGGCGAGTCGATAGTCGGCAAGCCGCTCGTTGAAGGCGCGAAGGTCGTCGCCAAAGTAGAAGAGCAGGGTAAGCACAAGAAGATCCTCATCTTCCACTACAGGCACAAAGTTAACTACCGCAAGCGCTACGGCCACAGGCAGCCATTCACCAGACTGGTGGTTGAAAAGGTGGTCCTGCCCAGATAGGGCGAGGCGATGGTGCGGATCACGGTCGGGCGCGATGAGCGCAGCGACATAGTGACGGTCAGGGCGGAGGGCCATTCGGGGTACGCGCCGTCGGGCAGCGACATAGTGTGCGCCGCCGTATCGGCGGTGGTGCAGACGGCGGTCCTGGGAGTGCGACAGGCTGCGGGTTGCGAGGCGGTCGTCAAGACCGGCGATGCCTTGATAGAGGCGAAATTCGCGCGGCGTGGCGCGAAGCCGGCGGGGCCGGCGGACGCTGGCCAAGACGCTGAGGGCGGCGGCAGTCAGGGATGGCCGGAGGCCCAGGCAATTCTCGAGGCCATGCTACTCGGGCTGCGCGAGATAGAAGACGGAAGAAGACGATACGTGCGAGTTACGGAAACGCGAGTCGAGGGAGGTGCGACGACATGATGAACATCCAGGTATTCGCACACAAGAAGGGTGTAGGGAGCTCCAGGAACGGCCGCGACTCCGCTTCCAAGCGACTTGGAGTTAAGAGCCACGACGGGCAGTTCGTGTCCGCCGGTAGCATAATCGTAAGGCAGAGGGGTACGAAGGTCCATCCCGGTCTTAACGTGGGGATCGGTGGCGACGACACCCTGTTCTCGAAGGTCGACGGATACGTCGGGTTCGGCAGCAGGGGAAACAGGAAGGTCGTCAACGTCTACTCCGAGCCGCAGGCGATTGTGTAAAGGGTCAGGGAAGCGGTTCGTTCCGGAACGGAGCGCACCGAACTCCGGAGGTCTCCCTCCGGAGTTCGCTCGTGTCAGGGCCCGGTCCGGGGCGCGTCCGCGAGGCGCGGCAGGATTTGGCAGGGGCGCCGCGAAAGGGTGTGAAGGCTGCGGTCAGGTCGGAGGGAGCGGATGCGTTTCGATGGCTGGGGACATCGACAGGGAGTCCCTGTCTTTCGCACTTCGGCGGCAGAGCCATGAGTTCATGAACGACCTGCAGGTTATATCCGGGTGGCTCCAGATGGGAAACGTTCAAAAGGCGCTGGAGCATATTGAGTCCACGAAAGAGCGCGTCAAGAGGGAATCCCTCCTCATGAACTCGCTGGGCCCCGATCTATACGGCTGGCTGCGGTATCTCGATCTCAAGATCCAGGCTGCCGGTGGGGACGCGGATGTTGAAGCACCCCGGGGACTCGACTACAGGGACTGGCGACCGTGCAGTCACCTCGAGAAGGCCGTTGAGGACGTTTCCTGCTGGATGATCAAGCGCGGCTGCGCGAGGCTACGCTTGAGACCGTCCCTCGATAACGGCCGGCAGATCGTGGCGATCGAGTCGCTCGAACGATGTCCCTGTGTCGAAGACCTCGAGGCTGATGCGGCCGGCTACCCGCGGCAGGATGTGCTGGTCCGCGTGGGCGAATCCTGCGGGTGCCCGTGCGTTTTCGTTGAAAGCCCGATCCGTCGCTAGACGGTTCACACCTCACATCAGAGCCCCCCGATTTCATGGAATACTAGTATCATCGACGTGGGCGCGCATGTAGCGGGCGCCAGCCTCAAGGAGACCTCGAATGTTTGTAGACAAGGCTAAGATAAACGTAAAGAGCGGCGACGGCGGGAACGGCTGCGTTGCCTTCCGCCGCGAGAAGTTCATCCCGCGAGGAGGCCCGAGTGGGGGGGATGGTGGCCGCGGGGGCGACGTCACCTTCGTCGTCGACCCCGGCATGAGGACCCTGATGGATTTCAAACACAAGGTCCACTTCAAGGCGGGCCGCGGGGAACACGGCCAGGGGTCGAACATGGCCGGCCGGGACGCGGAGGACCTCTACATAAGGGTTCCGCCGGGGACCATCGTCAAGGACGAGACCGGCGCCAGCGTACTTGCGGACCTCACTTCCGGGGGCCAAACCTTCGTGATCGCGCGCGGTGGCCGTGGGGGCCGCGGGAACGCGCGGTTCGCCACGTCGGTCAGGCAGGCGCCGAGGTTCGCGGAACCGGGGAAGCCCGGTGAGGAGCGCTGGGTCGTGCTGGAGTTGAAACTCCTGGCCGACGTGGGTATCATCGGGTTCCCGAACGCCGGCAAGTCCACCCTCCTGTCGCGTGTAACCAATGCGCGCCCGAAGATCGCGGACTACGAGTTCACCACAATCAGCCCCAACCTGGGCGTGGTCGAGCTCGAAAACGGCCAGAGCTTCGTGCTCGCCGACATTCCAGGCCTTATCGAGGGAGCGCACGAGGGGAAGGGTCTCGGGCACGAGTTTCTGAGACACGTCGAGCGCACAAGGGTGCTCCTCCACATGGTCGACGCCGCGGGGACGGCGGGGCGAGACCCCGTCTCGGACTTCCACGTGATAAACCGCGAGATCGCGCTGTACACCCCCCGGCTTGCGGCGCTACCCCAGGTTGTGGCACTTAACAAGATGGACCTACCGGCGGCGGGCGAGAACGCTTCGCGACTCCGGTCGGAAATAGCACGGAGCGGGTTTCACGTATTCGAAGTGTCGGCGGTTACCGGCCAGGGGATACGCGACCTCATGTTTAAGGTGGTTGAGCTCTTGCGTGAGGCCGAGCAGGTCAGTACAAGTCAACCGGAAACTAATGGAATTTCTGGCGCCTGAAAGCAGGAATTTGGGCGTTTTCGTAGAATTTCGCCAACACATGATTCTGGGGGGTACGCGCCAGCAAACGCATGAGCCGTCTTGGAGTAATGGGAGGGACTTTCGACCCGATTCATTTTGGGCACTTGCTGGCTGCGGAGGAAGTTCGCGCAGGGTTCAACCTCGAAAAGGTCCTGTTCGTTCCGTCCGGTACACCCCCACACAAGAACGGCAAGCACGTGACCGGTGCGATCCACCGGTATACGATGACTGCGCTGGCGATCTCGGGGAACCCTCACTTCCATGTGTCCACCATCGAAGTAGACAGGCCGGGACCCAGCTACACTGTGGACACCATCACAACGCTAAAGTCGCAGCTCCCCGTTGACGCCGAAATCCTGTTTATCACAGGGGCCGATGTCATAGTAGACATACTCTCGTGGAAGGACACTCAACGCCTCCTGACCCTGTGTGAGTTCGTCGCGGTAATGCGTCCCGGCTATTCCATATCGGGCATTGACCGCGTCAAGGAACAGCTGGGTTCACTGGCCTCTCGGGTTCACATCTTTCCCGCCACCGGGCTCGACATATCGTCGAGCGACATAAGGGAGCGGGTGAAGACGGGTAGACCCATAAAATACCTCGTACCTGAGCCGGTCGAGGAGTATATCCACAAAATGGGTTTCTACACACATCCCGGGTAGGCGACCAATATAATGGGGTGGAGGCTGCCTCTGTCCGTGTTCCATGTTATCTCGATCCGCGTGTCGCATTTACCGTACTCTTACGGTCCTTAGGCGCCGAGTTCGAGACGGAGCTCGGGCGCCTGTTGTTTTGGACAGCGCGGTGAGGCTCCGCCCGCCAGAATGCCGGTTGGTCCGGTGGTGAAAGGAGGTGAACGTGGTTGGCCAAGACCCTTTACGTAGGCAACCTGCCCTGGGCAACGACCGAGGACGAGCTGTCGAGGGCGTTCCAGCCCTACGCAGACGTCAAGAGTTGCAGGATTATCATGGATCGCGAGACAGGCAGGTCGCGCGGGTTCGGGTTCGTCGAAGTCGCCGACGAGGATGCCCAGAAGGCCATCGATGCCATGAACGGCACGCAGTTCGGTGGCAGAGAGATAATCGTCAACGAAGCCCGGCCGCGGCAGAGTAAGTTCTAACCGGTTTACGGGTTGAGCCTTCGTGGCCACCGCCTCCTGAGCTTCTTGGTTCAAAGAGTCTGAGGAGGCCTTATTGTTTCCGTGCTCGGGAACTATGTTAACGCATGGGCGTCCTATGTGTAAGATCTGTGAGAGCGTTTCCCACAGGAGAGCGGGCGTTGGATGTTGAAAGGTGTCGCTGGGGCGATGCTTGTATGGAGTATGTCTCGCTGATCCAGAGCATGATGCCGGACCTGCGCCGGGCGCTGCCTTTAGACCTGTACGACCACTGTGTCAGGACCATGGAGACAGCAGTCGACATCGCGAGGAGCGCGGGGGCCGACGAGTCCGCCTGCGCGGTTGCTGGGTTGCTGCACGACTACTGCAGGCATTTCCCGGGAACGCGGTTGTTGAAACTGGCGGCGGAACTTGGAATAGTCTTCGGGGACGTCGAACGGCACAGGCCCCTCTTGCTGCACGGCCCTGTAGCTTCGGAGCTTGTGAGCAGGGATCTGGGAGTAACTGACCACAGGATTCTCGACGCGATCAGGTACCATACGACGGGGCGCGCCGGGATGTGTGCGGTAGAGCAGGTGGTCTACGTCGCCGACAAGGTTGAACCGGGGAAATTCCCCACCTTAAGACTGAGCCTCGAGGGGCCCGGGCGGGGTGCGGACGGCGAGGAGCCGCTCAAGCGTTTCCTGGTGGAACACGCGAACGACACCATATTGAGGCTCGTGAAGGCCGGAGCGGCGATACACCCGCTCGTTGTCGAGATGCGCAATTGGATAATTCAGGCGAGGGTTGAGATTTGAGAACAGAAGGGGTACTGCAACCGGCAACAACCAGGCAGAAGAAGAAGAAACTGAACGTGAAGCGGACGGCCGCGGTGGCCGCGCTCCTCCTCGTGTTCTTTGTGGGAGGGGTCCTCGCCGGGGCGTGGTACTTCCTGTCCAGAGTGTACAATCCCGTTGCGAGGCCCGAGGCGCACAACGGGCAGGCGGTGGCACCAAGGATCAACGTGCTCGTGATGGGGCTCGACGGCGGTGTCAACGGACCCACCAGAAGCGGCACTCCTGTGCACACCTCAAGGACCGACACCATGATGGTGCTGAGCTTGGACCCCGAGCTCAGATCGGCAGGCATCCTGTCCATCCCCAGGGACACCAGGGTAAAGATGTCCGGCAAGAGCGGGTACGACAAGATCACCCATGCCCACGTTTACGGTGGCCCCAAGCTGGCACTGGAAACGGTGCAGGGGCTTATCGGCGAGCCCATCCCGTATTACGTGCGAATCAACTTCGCCGGTTTCGTCAAGCTCATCGACATGATCGGCGGGGTCGAAATGACCATAGACCACAACATGGACTACGACGACCCGTATCAAAACCTGCACATCCACCTGAAAGCCGGCAAGCAGGTGCTCGACGGTGAGAAGTCCCTGCAATTCGTCAGGTACAGGCAGTACCCGCAGGGTGACATAGACAGGGTAAAGGCCCAGCAGAAGTTCCTCAGCGCACTCATGAAATCGTTTTTCGATATGAATACCCTGTGGAAGCTGCCCAGCATTGCGCGCGAGGCCGCCAACCACGTCGACACGAACATCGAGCCTGCCCTGGTGCTCACCCTGGCGAACGCCGCGCGGCAACTCGGCCGCGAGGACGTCAAAATGGATGTAATACCGGGTCAACCAGCCGACATCTCCGACGCGACCGGCGTCGCGATAAGCTACTGGGTGGCCGACCAGCATGCCCTCAAGAAGATGGTCGACCTCCTCATCAGGGGTATCGATCGCGACGCCAACTCGAAGGTCAGGGTCGAGGTCGTGAATGGCACGGGAACGGCCGGCATGGGCGAAAAGGCGGCCAAGAACCTGCGAGACCTCGGCTACCTGGTCACGGTGACTAACGCCGAAAAGCCGAACAAGGGGCCGACGCGCGTGATTGGCGCGGCCGCCAACAGCAACGCGGTGAAAGGGATATGCCGGGAGGTAGCCAAGTTTGCCCCACAGGCCACCATATACAATCGCGCGCCCGGAGAGAACGTGGATGTATCTATCCTGCTTGGAGTAGACTGCAACTTGAAATAGGTTTCGAATAGCATGCGGGGAGGTGCGACCGGTTGGAGCCAGTGGCCTTGGCCAGGCTCGCGTACGAGGCGGCGGTTGAGAGAAAGGCCCACGACGTTCAGGTCCTCGATGTCAGCAACATGACCACGGTTGCGGATTACTTCGTCATTGCAAGCGCCCCCAACAAGCCCCATGTGGAAGCGATCGCCGGCAACGTCATGGAAAAGCTCGAGAAAGCGGGTGTGAGAGCCCACCACGTTGAGGGCAGGGGACCTGCCGCCTGGTTGCTGCTCGATTACGGCTCAGTCATCGTCCACGTGTTCCACGAAGACATGAGGGCATTCTACAACCTCGAGCGTCTGTGGGGTGACGCTAAATCACCGGACCTTGACTTGGCGTCACCCGTTTCATATAATTGATTATGCCTTCGCGCTGCTCGACTGCGGCAAGACGACGGGGCCGCGCGCGGCGCATCGAATACCGGATAGTCGATGAAGGGGAGCAGTAGGCCGGAGGCAACGACAAGAGAGCCCGCGGGTGGTGAGAGCGGGACGTTGAGCCGCCGAACTCGCCCCGGAGCAGCGAGGCGAAAGTATGAACGAGTAGCCGAGCCGTGGCGCGCGTTAAGCGAACGACAAGGGTAAGTTTGAGTGGGGCTGTAGCTCAGCTGGGAGAGCGCTTGAATGGCATTCAAGAGGTCGTGGGTTCGATCCCCATCAGCTCCACCACTTTATGAACGGCTTACCGAATGAGGGTGGTACCGCGAGAGAAGCCTCTCGCCCCTTGGGGCGGGGGGCTTTTGCGCAGCTTCAGGGACTGTAAGGGGGGTCCGCATTGGACAGGTACGATCCGGCGGCAATCGAGAAGCACTGGCAGGGAGAGTGGGCAAAGCGGGAGCTCTATAAGGTCACCGAGGATGCCGCCAGGCCCAAGTACTACTGCCTCGAGATGTTCCCATATCCTTCGGGGAACCTCCACATGGGCCACGTCCGGAACTACGCGATCGGGGACGTGGTCGCGCGGTTCCACAGGATGAACGGGTATAACGTCATCCATCCGATGGGTTTCGACGCGTTCGGCTTGCCGGCGGAGAACGCCGCCATCAAGCGCGGCATTCACCCCGCGACCTGGACCCTGAACAACATCGCCCTCATGAAGAGCGACCTGGCCATGCTCGGCACCAGTTACGACTGGGACAGGGAGGTCATCACGTGCCTGCCGGACTACTACAGATGGACGCAGTGGCTGTTCCTCCTGATGTACAAGCGCGGGCTGGCATACAGGAAGATGGCCGCCGTGAACTGGTGCCCTGACTGCAAGACCGTGCTCGCGAACGAGCAGGCGGAGACCGGCAAGTGCTGGCGCTGCGGAACACCCGTCACGAAGAAAGAACTCGAGCAGTGGTTTTTCAGGATAACCGATTACGCGGACCGGCTGATCGACGACCTCAAACTCCTCGACGGGTGGCCCGAGAGGGTCAGGACAATGCAGGAGAACTGGATAGGAAGGAGCGAGGGCGTCCGCGTGGACTTCCGGATCGAGGGTTCCGGCGACGCCCTCCCCGTGTTCACCACGCGGCACGACACGATCTACGGCGTTACCTACATGGTGCTGGCGCCCGAGCACCCGCTCGTGGCGAAGCTCGCGGCAGGCACCGTGTACGAGGAGCCGGTCAAGCGTTTCGTGGAGAGCCTGCTCACGGTGTCGGAGATCGAGCGCACGTCAACCGAGACAGAGAAGATAGGCCTTTTCACCGGGGCCTACGCCATAAACCCGCTGAACGGCGAGAAGCTCCCGATATGGATAGCCAACTACGTCCTGATGGAATACGGCACCGGCGCGGTGATGGGCGTGCCCGCGCACGACCAAAGGGACCTCGAGTTCGCGCGCAAGTACTCGTTGCCGGTCAGGATCGTGATCCAGAACGAAGCCGGCACGCTTACGGAGGACCGCCTGGCGGAGGCTTATGTAGGTTCGGGGCCGATGGTCAACTCCGGGCCGTTCAACGGGCTGCCGAACGAAGACGGCAAGAAGCGCATCGCCGATTTCGTCGAGCAGAACGGCCTCGGCAAGAGGCAGGTCAACTATCGCCTCAGGGACTGGTTGATCTCGCGCCAGAGGTACTGGGGCGCCCCGATCCCGATGATCTACTGTGACAAGTGCGGGGTCGTCCCGGTCCCCGAGGACCAGTTGCCGGTGATGCTGCCCGAGAACGTGGAGTTCGCTGCGGGCCGCCTGTCCCCGCTGTCGTCATCGGAGGAGTTCATCAGCACCACCTGCCCGTCGTGCAGGGGAAAGGCGCGCCGCGAGACGGACACCATGGACACGTTCATGTGCAGCTCGTGGTATTACTTCAGGTACACTTCCGCGAAGGAAACGAAGCTGCCGTTCGACCCCGCCGCGGTGCGGTACTGGCTGCCCGTCGACCAGTACATCGGCGGTATCGAGCACGCCGTCATGCACCTCCTTTACTCGAGGTTCTTCACGAAGGTGCTGTACGACGCGGGCCTCGTGCACGTGGTGGAGCCGTTCACGAACCTCCTGACCCAGGGCATGGTGCTGAAGGACGGAGCGGTGATGTCGAAATCGAAGGGGAACGTAGTCGACCCGGGGGAGCTTGTAAGTAAGTACGGCGCCGATACCGCGAGGGTGTTCATCCTGTTCGCGGCCCCGCCCGAGAAAGAGCTCGAGTGGAGCGACAGGGGTGTCGAGGGGTCGTACCGGTTCCTCAACAGGGTATGGAGGCTGGTGCTGGGCATCGCTGGCGGGACCGGCGAGGACGGGTGTGACGCGGACGCAGCGGCTGACGAGGTCGCGACTGGGGCGACCGTTACGCCGGCAGCGGGCGAGCAGGTCCACCGCAACCTCCGGCGGCTCACCCACACGACTATCAAGAGGGTGACCAACGATATCCGTGGGCGGTTCAGCTTTAACACCGCCATCAGCGCTCTGATGGAGATGGTCAACGGACTGTACCGCTACCGCGACGAGGTGCCGGAGGATTCGCAGGACGCCGAGGCGTTGCGAGAGGCCGTCGACAGCCTGGTGCTCATGATGGCCCCGTTCACCCCGCACCTTGCGGAAGAGATGTGGCGGCGGCTCGGGCATCCAGGCAGCGTCCACCTGCAAGGGTGGCCACGGTACGACGAGGCCGCAATCAAGGCCGAGCAGGTCACGGTGGTCGTGCAGGTCAACGGAAAGGTGCGCGACCGGATCCAGGTGTACGCCGGCGCCGCTCCGGCGGAGGTGGAAGCGGTTGCCCTGGACAGCGAGAGGGTGAGGCGGTTCATCGAGGGTAAGCGGGTGGACCGCGTCGTCACCGTACCGGGGAAGCTTGTCAGCATCGTGACCAGGGATTAGCGGAATGGGGGAGTTCGAGGGGGCCGTAATCCCCCATACACGGACTCCCTCGAACATTTCTCGTGGAACCCACTTTCCCGAACACACGTTCTCTGATAAAATGGTGGTAGGAAGTGGGAGACGCGGAAGGCAGGTCGGACGCAGCACCAGATGCCAGGGTTCCGCCGCAAGACGGACTACTCGCCGCTCCGGTACTATGAGGAGGCGGTCGCATACGTACACGCAGCTACGCCGCCTCACCCTTGTCGAACGAAAACACCCCTTCTGCCGCCCCGCCTGGAAGGGCAACCGGTTGCTGGAATAGAATGGAAACAACATGTTCATGTCGAAAGAAGAGGCCCTGTGCGTTTACGTCCTTACGGGGCTTCTCATTGCCGGTAGCATCGCCCTTCTGTGGGTCAACAGACCCGCGCGCCCGCCCGAGGGCGCAAGCGCCGCAGCCCCAACCGGCCCCGTATCCTCGACTTCCCGGAACGCTTCGCCGGCTACCGGGGCTCGAGTACCGCCAGTCGACGCGGGCGACTCGGCGCCCGGCGCGCAATCCGATCCCGGTCATCCGGCCGGCGGCACCCCCGGCGCCGCCTCGCAGGTCGTCGTTCACGTGTCGGGCGCCGTAAAGCGACCCGGGGTCTACCAGCTCAAGAGGGGTGATAGGGTGGTCGACGCGCTGCAGGCTGCCGGCGGGCCCAGCGCGGATGCCGCTGCCGACGCGGTTAACCTGGCCCTGAAGGTCGAGGACGGCCAGAGGGTCTACATCCCGTCAAAGAAAGACATCCAGGCCGGCCTCACCTCCCCGCAACCGTGGTTGCCCGGCGGGGCCGGCGGTGGGCAATACGGGCAGCCAGCGACGGTGAACATCAACATTGCCGGCAAGGAACAGCTGGAGGCTCTGCCCGGAATAGGCCCCGGGCTGGCAGCGGCCATCATCGACTACAGGCAGCGCAGCGGGGGGTTTCGGAAGATCGAGGACTTGATGAAAGTGGGCGGGATCGGGCCGAAGACATTCGCCCGCCTGAAACCCCTCGTCACGGTGAACTGACCCGCTGGAAGGCGAGACGCCCGACCCGGGGGCGCCTCGCCGGTCGTGGTATGTCCGGTCCAGGCGTGGAGTGCAGCCTGTCAAATCACTTTACCGCCGCCTGGGCCTGCTCGACGTAGGAGATTGCCGCCTCGAGGTACTCGCTCTTGTCCTCCAGGTTGGCTTTGACCTCGGCGAGTATGGACTCGGCCTTTTCGAAGTCCTTATCCATCCTGGCCTCGACCAGGTCGATCCGCAGCAGATGATTGGCGTCACCCTCGTCCTTCACCTTCGCGATGCTCTGTACGGCCTGCCTCAGGTAATCGAGCGCCACGCGCACCTTCTCCGGGTCGAGATCCTTGTTCTTGCGGGCTTCCTCGATGGTCTCCCGGAACTCCTTCCGCTCTCTGCGGTAGGTTTCCCAGAGGCCGTGGACCTTTTCGCGGAGCGCCTTGATTTCCTCCAGGTCCCCCTTGATCTCCTCGCGCATCGCCTTGATCTCGGCCCGCGCCTCGTTCTTGGAGTCGGTGCCCTGCTGGGGCTCGGCCAGGGCTGTCGATGCCAGGGTTACCAGCAGCGCCACTGCCACGACCAGACTGATGACCCTCTTCGTGTTCATCCTTTAACCCTCCTCGTATTCCGGCCGGTTCAGCCCGGCCTGTCGTCTTTCGATTGTCATTATGGGATAGGGGCTTTATGGATCCTTTTCACATTCTTTAACAAAAAGCTAAATCAAAAAACAGCATATTTGATCCGCGACCTTGTTTTCGAAGGATTGCCGGCGCAGTGATAGAAATGGATAGCCAGGGCAAATGTCGAGACCGGTGAGACTGGGCTGGGGGATCGTGTATGATTGAGAAGGATTTTGACGTTTCATTTGTCGCCGACATGGCCCTACGCGAGAAGCAGATCCAGCAAAACTACCGCCCTATCATTGCCGTCCACAAGTGGTTTGCCAGACGCCCGGGCACGTTGTTCAGGAGCCTCATTCTGTCAGAATTCGTTGGGGGAGACCTGCAAACCGAGTTCTTCAGATCGCACCAGTTAAGCGGACTGAGAATTGCAGACCCGTTTATGGGCGGCGGAACCCCCTTAATTGAGGCCAACCGCCTGGGGTGTGACGTGACTGGTTACGATATCAACCCCATGGCCTATTGGGTCGTCCAGCAGGAACTGGGAGGCATCGATCTTGATGCCTATCGTACGGCGTCGGTTGGCCTCCAAGAGCAGTTAGAAAAGGTGATGGGAACCTATTACAGAACGAAGTGCCTTCGCTGCGGGTCGGAGGAAGCCACTGCTAAGTACTTCATCTGGGTTAAGACGGCGACGTGCAGGATTTGCGGCAAGCCTTTTGACCTTTTTCCTGGTTACTTGCTGGCTGAGGACCGGAGGCACCCGAGAAATGTACTGATATGCTGGTCTTGCGGTGAGTTGAACGAGGTTGCTGATCGGGCTCATCCCGGGGTGTGTAGCGCCTGTGGAAGCCTGCTGCAGATGAGAGGCCCGGCAACCCGAAGTCGATGCGCTTGCCCGCACTGCAATCGGGAGAATTCTTACCCGAGCCCAGACCAAGGTGCGCCAAGACATAGACTCGTGGCAATCGAGTATTACTGCCCCCAGTGCAAGCCTAGTCACAGCGGTAGGTTCTTTAAGAAGCCGGACGAAGATGACCTTCGAAGATACGACGAATGCTCGCGACACTTCAGTGAACTTGGCGCTAAGTATGTGCCGGACGATGAAATCCCACCCGGCGATGAAACTGGTCGACTGCACAAATGGGGGTACAAGCTGTACCGCGAAATGTTTAACGACAGGCAGCTCCTCGGACTCGAGCTCAGTTGCCGCCTGATTGCGGCCGTAGGCGACCGGTCCATCAGGAACGCACTCGCCACCAACCTATCGGACCTCCTGAGGTATCAGAACATGCTGTGCCGATATGATACGATGGCCCTCAAGTCGCTGGACGTTTTCTCTGTTCATGGTTTTCCTGTTGGGCTAATTCAGTGCGAATCGAACTTACTCGGAGTTCAATACAAGACGTCGAACGTGGGTAGTGGTGGCTGGTCCAATATCGTCGACAAGTACACCAGGGCAAAGCGGTATTGCGGGGAACCCTTCGAGACAGCTCATCGGTACGGCCGCAAAGTTCAGATCCCTGTCCCCGGAGAATGGATCGGCGAAACTCGTACCGGTATGATTTCGCACCATAGAGATGTATCACTGCACTGCTCCAGCTCAACGATGAGTGACTTGCCTTCTGAATCTATAGATGCTGTGTTAACCGATCCTCCGTATTTTGGTAATGTTCAATATGCCGAGCTTATGGATTTCTGCTATATCTGGCTTCGCCGGCTGGTTGGCGACAGCGATCAGGTGTTTGCAGGGCGGTCAACGAGAAGCGAGCATGAACTTACGGGCAATGCCACTATGGAAAGGGGCCTGACTCACTTCACCGAGGGGCTATCGGCAGTGTTCGGTAGAATGGCGCGGGCCCTGAAGGCCGGCTCACCGCTGGCGTTCACCTATCATCACAATGCGCTTGAAGCCTACTTTCCTGTAGCCGTGGCCATTCTCGACTCAGGACTAGCATGTACTGCGTGTATCCCCTGTCCTGCTGAAATGGGTGCCTCTATTCACATCAATGGAACGGGGTCGTCAATCATCGACACGGTCTTTGTGTGCCGGTCTAAGGGTTCTGTCAGCAGGTCGTCACTTGCGATCGTGCCTGAGGACTTCGCGCGTCTAGTGCGCTATGATCTCCGTCAGTTGAATTCCGACTCGTATCGGCCAGCACACGGTGACATTCGTTGTATTGCCTACGGACACCTTATCAGGATGGCAATATGGAACTTGAGATCTGATTGGTCAAATAATCGCGCGACATCCGAGAAGCTGAAACTGGTGGAGAGGACGATCATAGATTTGGGAGGGTGGCATGAGGTGGAAAAGGCATTGTCTCAGGAGTTATCGTGCAGCCCGTGTCGCCAGCAGTGGGTCGCCTTAGACGCCCAAACAGAGTACGGAGGATGGTCCGATGAGATATCCTTTTGAGGTGCCTTTCTCCGAGTTGGAAACCAACGTTCAGGACTTCGTTTCGGTAGTCTTCTCTTCCCTTGAGTCCGAGTTCTTGGTCATGCCAAAGGGGGAAGGCTTCATCAACTACCCATCTTTTGAGAAGGCTTACGAAGTGCTCAAGCGAGCTACCCGTGGGTTTGAAAGTGTCGAGACCGAGTCCATAATGCTCGTTGCGGTAGAAGAACCGTTGACCCTAATAGTGCTTCGGACTATCCTAGGGCTTACCTCCTCGGAGTGGGCTTACGTTGCGAGCCAGCGCTCGGACCACCATATTACTCAGGGCTGGGCCCGGTCCTTCGATCGCAACGTTCGAATGGCTCCCTTCTCGCCTTTGCCTGGTGGTGAGAAGACGCTGAAGCGCGTGAGGACTCTGGTCGATACAGCTTGCCAGATGCTCCAAGAGCCCGTTGAAGACGTTGGTCCAAACAAGATCCACAGATTCGACAAGGCTGACACCCGAGAGGGCTCAACCGGCCTCAGGAACCTCTCTAGTCTGGGCGTTCCATACTCGATGCTCCTCTACGAGCGTCTCTTGGGGCGGCCGTTTGCCGGCCACAGGGATTCGGTCTCTGAGCTAGTGGGCGACAATCTGGAGGTCGCAATTGAAGACGAACTTGCCAAGGCCGGCATAACTTACAGGAAGACCAAGCGGGTAGAGCGCATACCAGGGTTTGATCAATCTCCCGACTTCATTATTCCTACCGAGTTCAACCCCCAGGTGGTCATTGAAGCGAAGGTGACGGAAGATGACGGAACGGCTCGGGACAAGGTGACTCGCATCCAGCACTTGGCGTCCCTGCGGAGACTGCCAGGAAACGAAGGCTCTCCCACATTTGAGGTAGTTGCGTGCATAGCCGGTCGGGGATTTGGTGAGCGGCGTGAGGACATGAAGAAGCTTCTCTTGGCGACACACGGTAAGGTCTTTACACCCAGGACATTGCATCGGCTCGTGGAGTGTACTCGGCTTCGCGAATTCAAGACGAAATAATGTCGCAGGAGCATCGATGACCTCAACGGATAATTAACGCAAGATGCATAAATGGGCTGGGTGAGCCTTCTGGACCCAGCCCACTATGTCTCTTGCCTCGCGTAGAACCGGTGTGCCGGGCGGTGGGTTGTATCAATGGGACATGTATCAGTTGCGGTACATGTCCCACCTGTTTTGGTAAGCCGGGTCTGGATTAGCCTGGAACATGTCCCTTTATTGCTGGGGTTCAGAGAGTGTTCTTGCAGGCAACGACTGGTCACGACATCGGCACGTTACTTGCTGATATACACATTGGCCCCCGCTGGAAGGGGGAATGCGCTTGGGGGCGCGGGATGGCGGCATTGCTGCCGGATGAGTCCTCGCAGTATAGAGACAAGCCCGTGTGCCTGTTGAAAGGAGTGTGCGCGCGCGACCTCGGCCCAAGGATCCTGGCCTACCTTCTGGGCTGGGGAAAGATGGCCTTCCCCGGACCCAGGGGCGAATGGTGGCTGTTCAGCCTGGTGCCGGTTCTTGGAGGTATCTCCGGTGGTCTTGTGTTCCACAGAGTCATCCTTCCGTGCTATCCGCTGGACGAGGCGAGTAAAATCAGCAAGACGGCTTCGGCCAGCGCATCGGGCGACTGATTGACCTGGTCGCCGCTGGATTCCTGTTAACGGGACCCCCAAAAAAAACAGGAGGGATGGGTAATGTCAGACAGGCCAAAAGTGGCAGTGGTAAAGACCCCCAAGCTCGAGGGCACCGATGGTTTTCTGGGCGGCAAGTTCGTCCGGTACGATGAAGACGTGGCCGCCATCAGGGCTGCCGTGGACAGCGCCGTCAGGCTCGCCATCGGCTCTCTTGATGCCATCATCAAGCCGGGCGACAAGGTGCTCATCAAGCCCAACCTTGCCTTTCAGGCGCCTCCGGAAAGCTTCGCGGTGGTCGATCCGCGCGCAATCGAGGCGGTGACCGCCTATGTGAAGGAGTACTCCAGGGCGGGCGAGGTCTGGGTCGGGGATAATCCCTCGCTTGGGATGCATGTAGGCCGCGCCAAACCTGCCTTTGAGGTCTCCGGCATGGAGGCTGCCGCCAGGAGGGGTGGGGCGGATCGCGTTATCTACTTCGACGAGACCGAAGTAGTCGAGGTAGACATCCCCCAGGCCAAGGTGTTCAAGAAGGCCACGGTTTTCAAGCCCTTCCTGGACGCCGACGTGGTCATCAACCTTCCCAAGATGAAGGTGCACCTGGCCGGTACCGTGACGCTCGGGCTGAAGAACTGGAACGGGATCATCCCCAACGTCCACCCGCACGGCCAGCAGCAGGGCGCCCACCGCGCCGATCTGGGCCAGAAGTTTGCGGACCTCTACAGGGTACGCAAGCCCGACTTGACCATCATTGATGCCATCATCGGGATGGAAGGCCAGGGGCCTCACGCCGGGACGCCGGTTGAGATGAATCTGGTCATCGCCGGAACCGATACCGTTGCGGTCGACGCCGTCACGTCCAGCATCATGGGATTCGAGCCTATCGAGATCCCCGCTGTGCGCTGCGCGGCCACCGAGGGCCTCGGGGTCATGGATCTGGAGCAAATCGAGATCCTGGGCGAGCCCCTGGAGAAGGTGCGCCGGTTCTTCAAGCGCCCGAACGGCGATCCCGTTGGAATGTATCCGGGTTTCACCGTGTACTCGCAGCAGACCTGCCCGGGCTGCTATGTGAACGTCAGGGGCGCTCTTGACTCATTCAAGAACAGCGGTTTCAAGATGCCGGATTTCATTAAGGAACGCGGTGAGGTTGTGGTAGTGGCCGGCGGGGTCCCCGATTTGGATCCAGAGTTCACACGAGGCAAGCACCTCTTCGTGGTTGGCGACTGCTGGGAGTACTTCCCCTCGGCTCCGAAGGTCCGGGAGGCGGCGACGCTGGCCAAGACGGTCACCAAGTACCCTGGCTGCGCTCCCGTGTACATCTTTGCTCAGATGAACGCTGATTTGCAGAATCTGGCCAGAGGTTGATGCCTGGCCGCGGCGCGGCAATGTAGACTGAACCTGCGTCAGGCTCCCGCCTTTGCCCCCCTGTTCGGCGGTGCGACCGGAACAGGGGGGCAAGGGGCGGAAGGAGGCGATTCCCAGTGACGGAAGTCGTTGTGCCGCGGTTCGCCGAGGGAGGCACCAAGATCAGGCTGGTGTCCTGGTTCAAAAAAGAGGGCGACACCGTGACAGCCGGTGAAAGCATGGCCGAGGCCAGCACCAGTAAGGTCTCGGTCTTCATCGAGGCCCCCGTTGGTGGAAGAGTGGCTCGGATACTGTGCCACCAGGGCAGCGAGGTGTCCGTCGGCCAGGCGCTCGCGCTGATCGAGTAGGCCAGACTTTCTCCGGCAGGGAGGAGCAGGACCATGATTCTTGGTGATAAGGTGGCCATCGTGACCGGGGGTGGCGGGGGTATAGGCCGCGAGATCGCACTGAGACTATCCGCCGAGGGCGCCGCCATCGCCGTGGCGGACATCGACGGAGTGGCGGCAGCGGAGGTTGCGGAACTCGCCGCGTCGAGGGGCGGTCGCGCGGTAGCCGTGCCCTGCGATGTACGGCGGGTCGAGGACGTCGACGAACTCGTCGCCCGCACGCTCGACGCCTTTGGCGCCATCAACGTCCTGGTTAACAACGCGGGCATATTCCCGGTCCGGCTTTTCAGCGAGATGACCGAAGAGGACTGGGACCAGGTCATGGCCGTCAATCTCAAGGGCGTATTCCTGGTCACGAGAGCCGTCTATGGGCATATGAGGCGGCGAAAGCACGGGAAGATCATCAACATTGCTTCCGTGGCCGGCCGGTCGGGTGTGGTGGGCTTTGTCCATTACTCGACGTCAAAAGCGGGGTTGATCGGCTTCACCAGGAGTCTGGCATGTGAGGCCGCACAATACGGTATTCAGGTTAATGCCGTTGCCCCCGGCATCATCGAAACGGATACCGCCCGGGACACCTTTCCGGCGTCCGCCCTCAGGGACTACGTCGCGAGGGTACCGGCCGCGAGATTGGGCCGGCCGGATGATGTATCGGGCATGGTCGTTTTCCTGGCTTCGCCTGCCGCGGATTACATTACGGGCCAGGCTCTCGCCGTCGACGGCGGCTATACGATGGTATAGGGGTGCTTCTCACTGCTCATGGCTTATGCCGGTGGCGCTCGATGCGGTGGTACAATTGACGTGGAGGTGTTGTCCATGGGGCGCCAGAGCGAGGTCTCGACTCTTCAGCGGGCAACGGCGGCCTGGGAGGAGTTTACCTCCACGGGTTGCGTCGGCCCCGGTGCGATCGTGCCGGAAGTGCTTGAGTCCTGGAAACGATGCAGATCCATGGGTATGGACCCCTACCAGGTAAACCATGGAGTAGCCCTAACTCCCGAGGAACTCCTGGATCGCGCCGGCAGGAAAAAAGAGCTCCTGGAGCTCTCGCTACCGGTGATGCGCGAGGTTTACGCAGTTGTGAAGGGATCCGGCTTCGTCGCTATCCTCACCGACGAGGATGGGGTCATCCTGGAGGCCTTCGGTGACGCGGAGATGACCGAGTCGGGTAAGAAGGCCAACCTGTTTCGCGGGGCAGTCTGGAGGGAAGAAGTCGCTGGAACCAGCGCCATCGCGCTTACCCTCAACACGCGGCGTCCGATACAGATAGCCGGCGCGGAGCACTACTTCGCCCATGAGCATACGCTCACGTGTTCCGCCGCCCCCATTTTCGATCCCGAGGGGAATCTGACCGGAGTCTTCAACATGACCGCCCACAGCGAGCAGGTCCATCCCCACACCCTGGGCATGGTCGTGGCGGCTGCCCGGGCGATTCAATACGGGCTCCGGGTCTGGAAGGACACTCAGAGAGTCAGACTGGCAAACCACTTCATGAAAGCCACGCAGGAATCCATCTCGGATGGGCTGCTGGTTCTGGATGCCAAGGGTAATATCGCTGATCTCAACCGCCAGGCGGCCAGAATCCTCGGTCTAAGCCCGGAACTGGCTCGTGGGAAGCCCGTTGCGACAGTCCTTAGAGGCCAGACGTCGCTTCTGAAGGTGCTGGAAAAGGGTCAGCCTCTCGCGGATTCCGAGTTGATTCTGGAAACGACGAAGCGTCGTGTGTCTGTTCACGTCGACGCTCAGCCCATACGAGACGATGAAGCGATCCTGGGCGTGGTCGCAGTGGTCAGTGAAAGCAAGAAGCTACACCGCCTGGTTAACCAGATTTCCGGCGCCCAGGCCCGGTTTCACTTCGAGGACATTGTCGGCGAGAGTGACGCCATTCGCCGCGCATTGAAAATGGCCCAGATTGCTGCCAGGAGCAGGTCAACGGTACTTATCGAGGGAGAGAGCGGCACCGGGAAGGAACTGTTCGCCCAGGCAATTCACAACGACTGCGACGCCAGGGCGCCGTTTGTCGCCGTCAACTGCGCCGCGATACCGGCCACCCTGATCGAGAGCGAGCTTTTCGGGTACGAGGGAGGGGCGTTCACCGGGGCCAGTCCGGGTGGCCGCCCGGGCAAGTTCGAGCTGGCCAACGGAGGAACCCTCTTTCTGGACGAGATCTCGTCATTGCCGCTGACGCTTCAAGCCGTTCTGCTCCGGGCCCTTCAGGAGCGAGCAGTCGTCCGGGTGGGCGGACACCGGGTCATTCCGGTGAGTGTCAGGATCATCGCCGCGAGCAACCGTGACCTGACCAGGGAGGTCAAGCAGGGCAATTTCAGGGAAGACCTGTACTACCGCCTCAACGTCCTGAGAATCAGTGTGCCACCCTTGAGGGACAGGCCGTCCGACATTCCGTTGCTGGTCGACCTGTTCGTACGACAGGTAGGGGAACAATGCGGGAAAACGATAAAGGGGACCGATCCTGCGGTTATGGAGGCCCTTCAGCGCTACCAGTGGCCGGGGAACATCCGTCAGCTTCAGAATGTGGTTGAGCGGGCGGTCAATTTCGCACAGGGCGAGCACCTGACAGTGGAGACCCTGCCTGATTATGTCCTCGATAGATCGGACGCACACGGAACCGAAGCGCCGGAGTGCCGGGTCACTACGGAGGATTTCCCGGACCTCAAACCTGAGGAGCTAGCCGAGCAGAGCAGGCTCCAGGCGGTTATCACGCAGTTCGATGGGAACCTGGTGAAAGCGGCCAAGGCCCTGGGGATTGGCCGGAGCACTCTCTACAGGAGGCTGAGACGATTCGGTTTGACTCCTCAACTGGCGAGGGATTTCCGTGACCTTCGATTGGGTTGACCTTGGCCTGGTCGAATACGACCAGGCATTTCGCTTCCAGGAATTGGTTCACCAGGAGAGATGCAGCGGCACGATACCGGACACCGTCATTATCCAGGTTAACCCGCCGGTGATAACCATAGGCCGGTCCGGCTCGCGGGGCAATCTGAAGGTCTCGGAAGAAGCCCTGGTTCGTGCGGGCGTCCGGGTGCTTCACGTCTCACGGGGAGGAGACGTCACCTACCACGGGCCCGGACAACTGGTGATCTCCCCTGTCCTGGGTTTGAAAGATCTCGGGGTAAACCTTCGCCGCTATGTTTATGGGCTCGAGCAGGTGGTGATCAGCCTCCTGAGTCTGTACGGAATAGACGCAGGCAGGATCGACGGGCTTCCCGGCGTCTGGGTAGGGAACCGCAAGATCGCTGCTCTGGGTATCGCCGTCCGGCGAGGGGTGACCCTTCACGGAGTGTCCCTGAATGTCCAGCCTGACCTGAGGCATTTCGATTGGATTACCCCCTGTGGTCTTGAGGGTTACGGCGTCACTTCGATGGCTGCTTGTCTTGGAAGGCCTCTGGATGAGCAGCAGCTGAAATCCGAATTTCTTCGGGAGTTCGGCGTGGAATTCGGGGCGGACACCTCCTATGGCTCCAGCCCTGGCGCGTGGTGGTCATCTTGGACGTCGAACGGAAAGTCGTCATAACTGGCATGGGGGTGGTCACCCCCATAGGGACCGGAAAGGATTCGTTTTGCAGGTCGTTGCAGGAAGGTCGATCCGGCACTGCGCGCATCGCTTCCTTCGATCCCTCTCTACTTTCGTCGCAAGTGGCGGGCGAAGTTCGCGACTTTGATCCGGACGCCTTCTTCGGTCCCCGGGAAAGAAGGCGGATGGAGAGGTTCGTCCAGTTTGCCGTCGTTGCTGCGAGGATGGCCGTGAGTGATGCAGGGCTGGAGCTCCAGCGCCTGGACGCCGAACGAGTGGGCGTCCACCTCGGAACGGGTCTAGGAAGCTTCGCCCTGACGGAGAGGGAGATGCGCACATTCTTTGAGAAGGGACCCGGCAGGGTGAGCCCCACGTATTTTGCCACCGTATTGCCTAACATGGCCTCGGCTCAGATAGCTACATGTCTCGGAGCGAAGGGTTACCTGGGTACCACCTTGACTACCTGTGCGGCTGGGACGCAGGCGGTGGGTGAGGCCGCCATGGTACTGAGGCTGGGGAAAGCCGACGTCATGCTGGCCGGTGGGAGCGAGGCTAATGTGACACCATTCAGCGTGGCTGCCTTTGCGGCCATGAAGGCTCTGTCTACGGCCAACGATCAACCAGCAAGAGCCTGCCGGCCCTTCGATCGTGGCCGGGACGGGTTCGTCATCGCGGAGGGAGCGGCGGTCTTCATCCTTGAGACGCTCGCCGGCGCCAGGAGGCGCGGGGCCAGGGTTTACGCCGAACTGGCAGGCTTTGGGTCAAAAGCGGACGCCTACCACGCCACTTCGCCCGCTCCGGACGCTCGCGGAATGCGAGCGGCCATGGAGGAGGCCATGCGGGAAGCAGGTGTTTCCCCGGAACAGATCGATTACATCAATGCTCACGGGACCGGGACTGTACTGAACGATCACCTGGAGACCCTGGCCATCAAGAAGGCATTGGGTGTGAGCGCGTACCGGGTTCCGGTCAGTTCCACCAAGTCAATGACCGGTCATACCCTGGCAGCCGCCGGGGCGGTGGAACTGGCTGCCACGCTGGTCGCCATGGAGCGGGACTTCATTCCGCCGACCATTAACTACGTTAATCCCGACCCGGAATGCGACCTGGATTATGTTCCCAACGAAGCAAGGCGGGCTCGGATAGACGTCGCCCTCAGCAATTCGTTCGGATTCGGCGGACAGAACGCCTGCGTTGTGCTGCGGAGGGTCTAGAGGCTCGCCCGAACTCCAGGCCGGTTGTCCGTCAGGCCATTACGGAAATGGAGGAGGAGCATCTATGGGCAATTGCGGTGTCCGAAATGAGTACGCAGGCAGGCGACAGACCCCCTGGGGGGGTACGAGGACTCTGGTGGCAACGGGCCTGATGATCGGCCTGGGGGTGTTGCTGCCGATGGTTTTTCACGCGGTCAACCTGGGCAAGGTATTCCTTCCCATGCACATCCCCGTCTATCTGGCGGGTCTCTATCTCGGGCCTGTCTCCGGCCTGCTGGTCGGGCTAATCACACCCTCCCTCAGCGGGGTACTCACAGGCATGCCGGCGTTTATGCCCCCTGTAGCGCAGGCCATGACGGTAGAGCTGTCGACCTACGGCGTCGTCAGCGGGTTGTTCAGGAGATACACGAGGACTCGCGCCACCACGGCCCTGGTAATATCGATGATCTCAGGCAGGCTGGTGTATGCGCTGGTATGGCACCTCGCAATGCCCTTGTTCGGAGTGAAGCAGGTCCCTGTGGCAACCCTGCTTGGGACAAGCGTCATCACGGGGCTCCCAGGGATCATCCTCCAGATAATAATCGTGCCGTTGATGGAAGGGCTGTTCAGGCGGGCGGGATACGGATATGAATCCGGGCCGGCGTCGGGTGACCTCGGGCTGGCAGCCGCCGTCCTCAACAGGGGGCATTCAGTCGTGGTGGTCAAGGGCGGACGTGTGCTCACTACGAAGGATGGTAGCGGTGTGACACCGTTCCTCGAGGCGGCATGCAGCCTGGGCCGGGACATGGAAGGCGCCGCACTCGCGGACCGCGTGGTCGGCGTAGCGGTCGCGAAACTCGCCGTGTACTTCGGCGTGCGCGAGGTGTACTGCAGGGTAGCGAGTGAGCCCGCGGGGGACGAACTGTCGAGGGCAGGCATACCGCTGACATATGACCGGCTTGTGCCCCACATCATGAACAGGGAGGGGACGGACCTGTGCCCAATCGAACGCCTGGCATCCGGCGCCATTTCACCTGCTGAAGTGTACGCGCGGTTGTCTGGAATCCCGGCCTCCAAACCTGCCGGGGCCTGAAGGCCTGCGGGGCCAGAGCGGTGGATGGCGTGGCTAGGGGACTCGCACGGGACAGAATTCTGCGGGCCCGCCTGAGGTCGTGCACCCCCGCACAGGCCCGAGACCAGTTGTTGACACGGGTTGCCCCGCTGGATATAATGTGAAACTGGTAGCACTCAGCATGGGTGAGTGCTAACAGAACAGCGTATATAGGCGAAAGGAGGACCGACTGAATGATTAAGCCTCTTGCCGACAGGGTGGTTGTGAAGGCGATCACTCAGGAGGAGAAGACCAAGGGTGGCATCGTGCTCCCCGACACTGCGAAGGAGAAGCCCATCGAGGGTGAGGTCGTAGCGGTGGGGCCAGGCCGCATACTGGACAACGGGACGAAGCTGGCGCCCGAGGTCAAGGTTGGTGACCGCGTGATTTTCTCCAAGTACAGCGGGACCGAGGTCAAGATCGACGGGACGGAATACCTCATCCTGCGTGAGAGCGATATCCTCGCTGTCAAGTGAGCCGTCCATCCGCGAACAATTTCTGAGGAGGTAGATCACCTGTGCCCGCAAAGATGCTGGCATTCGACATTGAAGCCAGGAAGGCGCTGGAGCGGGGCGTCAACGCGGTCGCTTCGGCGGTGAAAGTGACTCTCGGCCCCAGGGGCCGCAACGTGGTTCTCGACAGGAAGTTCGGGTCGCCCGTCATTACCAAGGACGGCGTAACCGTCGCGAAGGAAATCGAGCTCAAGGACCCCTACGAGAACATGGGCGCGCAGCTCTGCCGCGAGGTCGCTTCGAAGACAAACGATGTCGCCGGTGATGGAACCACCACGGCTACGGTGCTCGCCCAGGCGATCGTCGCGGAAGGCCTGAAGAACGTCGCCGCTGGCGCGAACCCCGTATTCATCAAGAGGGGCATCGACAAGGCGGTCGCGTCCGTCGTCGAGGAGATCAAGAAGATCTCGACTCCAGTTGAGGGCAAGGACGACATATCGCACGTCGCCGCAATTGCCGCGAACGACCCCGAGATCGGAAAGCTCATCGCCGAGGCAATGGACAAGGTCGGCAAGGACGGTGTCATCACGGTCGAGGAGTCCAAGGGCACCGCGACCACCGTCGAGGTAGTCGAGGGCATGGAGTTCGACAGGGGCTACATCTCGCCTTACTTCGTGACGAACCCCGAGGCCATGGAGGCCGTCCTGGAGAACCCGTACGTCCTGCTGTTTGAGAAGAAGGTCTCCGCCGTAACTGACCTCCTGCCGGTCCTGGAGAAAGTCGCCCGCTCGGGCAAGCCGCTCCTGGTTATCGCCGAGGACGTCGAGGGCGAGGCGCTTGCGACGCTCGTCGTCAACAAGCTGCGCGGCACGCTGCAGTGCGCGGCCGTGAAGGCCCCCGGGTTCGGTGACAGGCGGAAGGCCATGATGGAGGACATAGCCATCCTGACCGCCGGCCAGTTCATCTCCGAGGACATCGGCATCAAGCTCGAGAACGTCGACCTGAACATGCTCGGCGAGGCCAACAAGGTCCGCATCAACAAGGAAAAGACTACCATAGTCGAGGGTAAGGGCTCCAAGAAGGCGATCGAGGCGCGCATCGGCCAGATCAGGAAGCAGATCGAGGATACCGATTCCGAGTACGACAGGGAGAAGCTCCAGGAGCGGCTCGCCAAGCTCGCCGGCGGCGTCGCCTTGATAAAGGTCGGCGCGGCCACCGAGACCGAACTCAAGGAGAAGAAGCACCGCGTCGAAGACGCTCTGTCCGCGACCAGGGCGGCCGTTGAGGAGGGCATTGTCCCGGGCGGCGGGGTTACTTACATCGCCGCCATGGCCGGCATGGACAAGGTGCAGGCTGACGGCGATGAGAAGGTGGGCGTGAACATCATCCGCAGGGCGCTCGAAGAGCCGCTGCGGCAGATCGCGTCGAACGCCGGGCTCGAGGGTTCCGTCGTCGTGGAGAGGGTCAAGTCCGAGAACAAGAAGGGCTTCGGCCTGAACGCCATGACTATGGAGTACACGGACCTGCCCAAGGCCGGCGTCGTCGACCCCGCCAAGGTCGCGCGCTCTGCACTCGAGAACGCGGCCAGCGTCGCGGCGATGGTGCTGACGACCGAGGCTCTCGTTGCCGAGATACCCGAGAAGGAGAAGAAGCCGCCGTATCCGCCGGGTGGCCCGGACATGGACTACTAAGCGGAAGACGGTCAGCCCAAATTGAACCGCATGCTTACCAGGGCCGCCTGAGGGCGGCCCTGGTTCCTGGTGGATGGCGTACGGGAGTGGCGCCAGGTGAACCCGCTGGCGCCGCACGCCATCACATGGTATTATCTGGATAGGGCGCCGGGAAAGAGGGACACGTGCGAAGGGTCCTCTGCATCCTGGCGTTCTCTTTTGTTGCCGGAGCCTGGGGCGCAGCGGCCTTGCCGGCCGCAACCGCCGCGCGCGGCGGGCCGGTCGCCGCCGCGGCCGCACAGGTAGCTATGTGCGCTGCAGTGTTGCTGGCGGGTGCGGGTGGCGGAACGAGATTCGCCGCGGGGAGATGGGTATCAGCCCACTCGCGCACGTCACGCGCGCCACAGGTGGCCCTGGTTGCGGCTGCCGCCGCATGTATCGCCGCGGGCTTTCTCAGGTACGCGGCGTGGGAGCGTGCGTGTTCGGGCAACACCGCAGGCCTGTTCGACCGCGACTACTCGGTCGTCGAGGGCGTGGTAATTGAAGAACCCACGGTGTCGAGCGGTGGCTTGAGGTTCAAAATGGCCATCGAGCGGGCGGGCGCGTCCGCAGCCCGCGCCGTCGCTGCTCGCGGGCTCTTGCTGGTCCGGTTGGCGCCCGGTGACTGGGAGGGGCTGCCTCCGCCGGTATACGGGGACGCGGTCAGCGTCTGCGGCACGGCGCGGCGCCCGCGTGGAAGGTCGAACCCGGGCGGCTTCGATTATGCGCCGTACCTCCGGTCGCAGGGCGTCCACGTCGAACTCCTGGCCGGGCCGGGTGGTGTGGACGTGATCGACAGTGGCCGCGGGAGCCCGCTGATGAGGGTGGCGTCGCGGCTCAGGGCCAGGATGGAGGCCGCCGCCGATGCCGGCCTACCCCCGGTGCAAGCGTCGCTTCTCAAAGGCATTGTGCTGGGCTCGCGGTCCTCCATGCCTGACGAGGTTGAGGAGGACTTCAGGCACGCGGGAGTCTACCACATACTGTCCGTCTCCGGGCTTCACGTGCAGTTCGTGCTGCGCTCGCTCACGACCCTGCTGGGCCGGCTGCGCGTCCCGAAGCGTGCCTCAACAGCCTTCGCGCTCCTGGCCCTTCCATTCTACGGCCTGCTCACGGGGATGCGTCCCCCGGTGCTGCGCGCAGTGATCATGGCCGTCCCTCCCAATGTGGCGCCCTACCTGCAACGAAGACCAGACCCGCCGACGTCGCTGGCACTGGCGGCCATCGCGGTTGTGGGGTGGTGGCCGGGGTCCGTGCTCGACCCGGGGTTCCATTTGAGTTTCGGGGCCACCGTCGGGCTGATGGTCTTCTCAACACGCGTGCAGGCCGCCCTTGGGTTCCTCCCGACAGGTCTTGCCTCGGCGCTCTCCGTGACCGTGGCGGCGCAACTCACCGTGTTCCCGGTCGTGGCGCGGGAGTTCCAGGAGATCTCCCTGGTGTCGCTGGCGGTCAACCCGCTCGTCGTCCCGTTGACCGGGTACGCGACAGGGCTGGGGTTGGCGGGCATGATTGCGGGGTGCCTGGTTACTCCCTTCGGGACCCTGGTCAACCTGCCCAACAGGCTCATCCTCTATCTCGCGATGACCATCACTTCGCTTGCGGCGGGAATGCCCGGCGCATTCTGGTACGTGTGCCCGCCGCGCGCCGCCACATCACTCACGTACTACGCCGTCCTGTTCCTCCTGTGGAGGGCATTCCCACCTGAGACAATCGCCTGCCGCTGCGGCCGCACGCGTCTCGCCGCCGCCGTAATCGCCTCTGCGCTCGCGCTCAGCCTGGTCCACGCCGCAGAGACCGCGCCCCCGCGCGGCCTGGAGCTGGTGTTTCTCGACGTGGGTCAGGGCGACGCCATCGTGATCAGGTGCCCCGGGGGAGGGGTTACGCTCGTGGACGCCGGAGGCCCCGCCCGGGCCGGCCGGCCGTCGGCGGGCGAGAAGGTGGTGTTGCCCGCGCTCAGGTGGCTGGGCGTTCGCAGGCTCAATGCCGCCATGATCACCCACCTCCACGACGACCATTACGGCGGAATGCCCGCGGTACTCGAGCGGCTCGAGTGCCCCAGGGTGATCGTTCCCCCCCACCGCGCCGAGCAGGCCGTGCGAGCCGGGATTCCTCAGCGCCTTATCGCCGAGGCCGCGGCCGGGTACTCGTGGGTGGACGGCGGTGTGCTTTTCGAGGTTCTACATCCTCCTGCCGCCAGTTCCGACCCCGGGGGGTCCGGCACAACGGGGGCGGACGCGGCGGGACAGGACGCCGGAGGAGAGGCGGAGGAGGATGTCCCCGAGAACGACCGGTCCATCGTGCTCAGGATGACTTACGGGGCTACACGGGTGCTTCTCACGGGCGACGTGGGGGCAGGCGTCGAGCGCTCACTGATTGACGGAGGCGATAACCTCGGGGCCGGCGTGTTGAAGGTGGGCCACCACGGGAGCAACGGCTCGTCCTCCGCGGAGTTCCTCGCCGCGGTCGGTCCCAGGTATGCGGTAGTGCAGGTGGGCCCGAACAATCACGGCCTCCCGGGGACCCGGGCTATCTCCAGGCTGCGGGCAACCGGGGCCGCCGTGCTGCGCACGGACCACCGGGGAGCCGTTACCGTTTTTACCAACGGGCGGGACGTGTCGGTGAGTTGTTTTCTGAACTCATGCGCGGCCAGTTGCGATTGACAGGCCGCCGAGCAGCATTCTGACGCAGTAGAAAAGAAGTACCGCGGCGCACACGAGGTTCACGGCGCGCAGCGCGCGGGGCGACACCTTTCCTCTCACGAACGCCCAGAAGTTCGCGGCGAAAGTGGCCCAGGACCAAACGCCCGCCAGGACTCCGGCGTACGTCACGGTGAGGTCCGGGACGGATGCATGAGTACTTGCGAGGGCCGTGCCTATCGAGGCCCAGAGCATAACTGGGACCGGGTTAGTCGACGTGACCAGTAGCCCGGTTCCGTAGCTCTCGAGGAGTGGATGGAGCCGCCGCGGCATTGCCGTCGACGCGCCGGAGGAATCCACGGCGGAGCGAAGTTCCCCGGCATTCGAGGACGCGCGGTACGTGTTCAGGGCGGTGCGGAACAGCACCGCGGAACCTACCAGGCTTACCACCACCCTGACCATCGGCGGGAGGCCGAAGGTGGAAGCACCCCATATCGCGAGGCCGAGGTATACGGCGTCGACGGTGACGGCGCCCGTGGCTACCGCCATCGCGCACAGGTTCCCCTGCGCGAGGGCCGTTCGCAATATTACGATGGTCACGGGGCCCACCGGCGCGGCGACAGACACCCCGAGGCCGAATCCGTTGATGAAGTTCGCTATCATGACCGCACCCCTGCCACGTTTTCCGCCGCCTTGCGCTGGGCCGGCTGAGCGCAGTCGTCGGGGGGGTCGACGCCGAACGTGTCCTTCACGGTCGAAAGCACGACCATAGTCCGGGTGGTGCGGACCCCTTCGATATCCTTCAGGAGCTCCGACAGGAACCTCTCGAGGGCGGCCACATCCGCCACCGCCACCTTCAGCATGTAATCGCTATCCCCCGTGGTGTGATGGCATTCCAGCACCTCGGGGGCGGACATGACGGTGGAAGTGAACTGGGGGATGAACCTCGGGCTCTCGAGCGTGACGAGGGTAATGGCGAGAAGACCCATTGAGGCCTTGCCGGGGTCGATATTGACGGTGTAACCCCGGATTAATCCGCGCTCCTCCATTTTCCGCACTCGCGCGGCCACAGACGGGATTGTGAGGTTGATCCTCCGGCCGATCTCCGAATAAGACATCCTCGCGTTTTCCCTGAGCAACTTCAAGATCCTCGAGTCCAGCGCGTCCAAATGGGTTCACCCCGTCGTAGTGTGGTCTAATGTGAGTATAGCACCAGCCGTTATGAATGCAAGCAGCGTCTAATGAGTGCCACATTAGATAAGGCAATGAGCACCTGATGCTTTACTGGTTATCTATCGCCGCGGTAATACCGGACTGGCGCCGCCGGAGGGGAACCGGCGCGCGCGAAGAATCCTAGGAGTACGGGGCTCGCGAACCATGTAGGGGAGGGATGCAATGGACGCGGTGCGCGCGATTAAGAGCATTGAAATGGGCGACGTGGCGCCCGCGTACCTCCTGTGGGGAAGCAGGGCATTCCATGCGAGGGTCGTGGAAGTGCTGCGCAGGTGCGTTGTGGACCGCGACTGGGAGGACCTGAACTACAGCAACATGGACGGGAAGACGTCCGCGGCGGAAGTCGTGGGGTTGGCGAGGTCGGCGCCGTTCGGCTCCGGCAAGAAGCTCATCGTCGTTTCGGACCCACCGTACCTGCGAAAGGGCGCCGACGACGGGGTGCTCCAGGCGTACCTGAAAGACCCCGCGGACTGGACGATCCTGGTTTTCCTCCTCGACGAGAAGCCTCCGCAGTCCGCCGCGGTGAGGTCCATCGACGAGGCTGGGGGCCTTGTCGACTGCTCCGGCCGTGGCAGCGCGGTGGTCGAATGGGTGCGGTCCCGGGTGAAGGATGGCGGGAAGGCCATCACGCCCGAGGCTCTCTGGGCGATCTGCGAGATGTCGTCGGGAGACGCCGACTTCCTCGACACCGAGGTGGATAAGATAATCACCTACGCACACGATGAGCCCACCATAACCATCGCACACGTCAACGAGGTGGGCTTCGGCCATTCCGACGCGCGGGTATTCGACCTGCTCGACTCGATCATGGACGGTGACACTTCGACATCCGTGTCCCTTGCCGCCTCGCTCGAACTGGCCGGCGAGGACCTGCAACGGATCATGCAGACACTCGCGTGGCACTTCCGGACGCTCTACCGGTTCAAGCACCTGACTCGTCGCGGCATGGGCGCGCGAGAGGCCGCCAGGGAGGCCGGTATAAGGGAATTCCTGATCGGGAAGTTCAGCAAACAGGCGGGGAGGCTCACAAACGAGAGGATCGCCTCCTGCCTGGAAGCGATCCTCGATACCGATGTCGCCGTCAAGTCCGGGCTGCTCCACGAGTCGGGAGCCCTCGACACACTCATCGTCCGCCTGTGCAAGACCCTCGGCAGGAGCGCCGCCGGCCGGGACAGGGAGCCTACTTCGGAAAGACGTCGATAACGACCCTCAACGGATTCGTGAGCGAATACAGCCTGTACGTATACGTCTTCTTCACGTCCAGCGCAAGTGCCAGCGTGACCATCTGGTCATCGCCGCGCGCCTCGTCGACTACGCGCGTGAGACTGACGGCCGGCGCCGCCCCGAGCATCAAGGGTGCCCCCGCCTTGAGCCTCGAGTCGTTCACCGCGCGTGTCCCGTTGACGTCGATCGTGATCACCCTCGAACTCGCGCTGAGCGAGGTCTTCACGACGGGGCACTGGGTGGCTGCCGTGCCGTCGGTGTTCTCGAGGTCGAGAACGAGCCTGAAGCGGGTGGGGTTTGTAGACCAGCGGACGGACTTGACCGCCATCCCGTCGGCCGGTTTCCCGATCGTCTGGACCGCGGCGCCGCCGGTTGTGCCGGATCCTGGCGCGAGCGGTGTACCGTCGGACTTGTCGCGCTCGATGAGCTTCGGCAGGCCCACGTGCCCCCAGAAATCCTCAATCGGGCGGCCGTCGACCTGGCCGCTCGACTTCCCCTCGATTAGCGGCTTGATGGTCGTCAGCTGGGTACACCCGAACACAGTCCTCTTTACTGAGTCCAGCGCCAGCGCCTCACCGGTCGAGCTCACGCCCACCTCGGCCGACGCCTTCGTTATGATCTCTTTACTGAAGTTCACGGTTGCCATGGATTTCTCGACATTCACTGAGAGAACCCGCGTGCTTTTCGGCAGCGAAGGGTTCAATCCGCGGGACTTCTCATCGGCGGTTGGGCCCGCGATGAGTGCCTCCAGTGCCGCCTTGACGATTGACTCCGTGCGCCCGTCGCCTTTCGGGACAGACCTCTTGACCTGCTCCAGCGCAAATGGATTCCCGCTCTTGATGAAGTAGATCCCGACTTCAGTGGTGTCAGCCGAGGGTTGCGGTATCTTCGCCGGAGGCGTGGTGGGATCCGGCGCGGTTTGGGGCGGCCCCTGAGGGGTCTTCTGCTCCTGCTTCCTCCCGATGCAGCCGCCGGCCACGACTGCCAGGGATACTGCTACGAGCACGACGGCCGCCATAATGATGCGGTTTCTCATTTCTATCATCACTCCTCGGCGATTTTCATTCTGATAGACGCCGGGTGTCGCACGCTTGTTCCTGGAGATTGGCTGTTGGTCCAAGACGACTGAGGAGGTAATATATATGATGACGGCTGGGTTGAAACCATTTGGGCCGCGACGGCGTCTGGAGTGCAAAAGCGGGTGTCCGCACATCTGGGGGTGTCTTGTTGGATGACATGGTCGTTTACCTGAATGGGGAGTTCATCCCTTATAGTGAAGCGAAAATAGGTATCGAGGACCGCGGCTACCAGTTTGGCGACGGGATTTACGAGGTAATAAGGGTGTACGATGGCAAACCGTTCGCGTTGAGGGAACACTTCGAGAGGCTTACGGTCAGCGCGAGGGAGATCGAGCTCACCCTTCCGGACGTCTCCGCGCTGGAACGGGATGCCCTCGAGTTGCTCCGCCGGAATGACGCGAAGGATTGCGCAATATACATCCAGATCTCAAGGGGTGTCACCCCGAGGAAGCACGTCATACCGTTCGGTCTTGCTCCCACCGTGATCATGACCGCTCGCGAGGCGGCGCGCTACGCGCCCGAGGTCAGGTTCAAGGGCGTTAAAGCCATCACGCTCCCCGACGACAGGTGGGCTCGCTGCTACATCAAGTCCACAAACCTTCTGCCGAACATCACGGCCAAGCTGAGGGCCGAACGGGCCGGAGCGTACGAGGCCGTGTACCTGAGGGACGGGTTCGTCACCGAAGGGACTCACAGCAACGTGTTCATCGCCGAATCCGGAGTCCTCATCACCCCGCCGCTCACCAACTACATCCTGGCGGGAGTTACCCGCACTTACGTGCTGGATGTCGCGCGGGCCCTCGGGGTCCCCACGAGAGAGGAGTCGATCTCGGCGGAGCGCCTTGCGGCTGCGGGCGAGATCATGTTCACCGGGACACTCACCGAGATCATGCCGGCAGTCGTGCTGAATGGCGCGCCTGTGGGGCAGGGGCAGCCGGGGCCGGTGTTTCACCGGCTGTACCCGAAATATCTCGCGGTGGCCACAGGGCAGGAGAGTTTCTGAACGGAGGGCGAAGCCTGCGCTGCGCGGCCGCTCGCCGTGCCCGTTTGTCAGGTTGTGGGTACGTTCACTGGGGCACCGCTTGATCGCGGAGTCCATTGCCATGGCGAGGGAGCGCGGCGCCTCCAGGGCCGTACTGAGTACGGCAACGCCCGCTGAGGCCCGCGCTGAAGCCCGTTCGCTTCAGATCGGGTGCCCCAGGTTAGCTGCTATTCGCGCGAAGTGCAGATTTAGCGTGAGGAACAGTACCGGTTTCCGCCCCCAGGCCGGCAGGAGCCTCCTGGCTATCGACGCGGGGGAGTAGAACCGCCGGTACGCCTCGAAAAACCCCTTCTGCAGCACACCGGGGGACAGGTTGAGCGGTGTATAGACCACATTCGATATAGTGTAGCGCCCCCAGTCGCGGTCGATTATGCGTCCGCTGCGCTCGAGGTCCTCGAACAACGGTGTTCCGGGAAACGGCGTGAGTATCCCGAATTGCGCCAGGGCCAGGCGGGCGCGGGTGGCGAACTCCACGGTCCGCTGGAAGACTGAGTCGTCGTCGCCGTCCAGCCCGAATATGAAGGCCCCTTCGATGGATATCCCGCGGGAATGTATCTTTTTCACTGCCTCGAGGAATCGTTCCGCCTTGTTTATCATCGACTTGCCGATCCTCTCGAGGTTGCCGGATACCAGCGACTCGAATCCTATGAACAGGCCGCTGCACCCGCTGTCCTGCGCCATATCGAGGAGTTCGGGGTCGTCCGCTATGTTGAGGGAGCTTTGGCCGAGCCACCTGATGCGCAGGGGTCTGAGCGCACGGAAAAGCTCGCTGGCGTGCGAGCGTTTCCCCGCGATGTTGTCGTCGACGAATAGCACCAGGCGCCGCCCGAAGCGTGCCACCTCCTCGACAACCTCCGCCACCGGCCTCGTGCGGTAAGTCCGGCCGAAGAACCGCGTGACGGAGCAGAACGAGCAGTTGTAGGGGCACCCCCGGGATGTCTGGACGAGGCTCGTGGTGAGGTAACGCCGGCGGTCGAACACGTCCCACCTCGGGGCGGGGAGACCTTTCAGGGAAGGAAGCCCTCCGTTGCGGTAGACCTGCTTCAAGCGGCCGGATTCGGCGTCCTCCAGGACCTGTTCCCACAACCCCTCCGCTTCCCCTACGACCACGGCGTCCGCGTGCTGGACCGCCTCATCCGGAAGCGCTGTAGCGTGCATGCCTCCAATGACCACCTTGACGCCCATGCGCCTGTACTGGTCTGCGAGGTCATACGCCCGGGGCGCCACCGAGGTTATCGCGGTTATGCCGGCGATGTCGGGGAGCGGCTCAAACGAATGCGCCTGCACGCTCTCGTCGACGGCTTCGACCTCGTGCCGGTCGGGCGTCAAGGCAGCCAGCACCGCCAGGCTCATGGGCGGAAACAGGCCCACCTTCGACGGCGCCCCGCCTCTCAGGTTGGCGGGCGCTATCAGCCGTATCCTCATGTGGATTCACCTCTCGCTGTAGTATGAGTGGGATGGGTACATGCCAGGTACCTGCATGCGATCTCACATTTGAGTCTCTCCGCTGAATGAAATCCAATTCGGACTGGCAACCGATTGCCGCCGCTACTTCGCGAGGCCGGCGGAGATGGAGCGGATCTTGGCCATCAAGGCTGCGGCCTCGCCGCCGGATAGCGGGCGCGGCCTGCCTTCGTCGATCATTGCGGGGATCACGTCGATGAATTTGACGCCATCTCTTGCCAAGTTGAGCGTGATTATCATGCTTTCCCGGGTTATAGGGCGCTTCTGGTCCATCACGAAGTTGCCGAGGCTGTATGCGATCGGCCTGCCCCTGTATATCTCGATCCCCTGGATAGCGTGCGGGTGAAATCCGAAGACCATGTCGGCCCCGAGGTCAACCGTCTGGCGCGCGATCTTCTTCAGGTCCGGGCCGAAGTACGGGATCGGGTAGTTTGTATACTCCTGTCCCCAGTGGATGGCCACGGCCACCAGGTCCGCCGATTTCCTCGCGGCGGCGATGTCTTCCTCGATCATGGCCAGGTCGAGCGGGGTTGTGCCGGCGAGGGTGGCTGTGGCCATGAGCGTCCGCGGGTACTTCGTGCTCCAGTACAGCGATGGGTGTGCGAATTCGCTGTACCCGAGGAACGCCACTTTGACGCCGTGTCTCTCGACGACCGCCGGCTTTCGCGCCTCGATTATGCTGGCTCCGGCCCCGGTGTGCGCTATGCCGTTCTCACGAAGGAGCCGGATGGTCTCGAGCAGGTTCTCGGAGTCGTAATCCAGAGTGTGGTTGTTCGCGAGCGTCACGGCGTCTATCCCGGCGTCGAGCAGGGATTGGATTGCCTGCGGCTCGGCCCTGAACCATATCATCTTCCCGGGAATCGGCTGCCCGGTAACCCCGATCGGGGATTCAAGGTTCGCGAACGTGATGTCCGAGGCTGAAATCAGCGGCCCAACCAGCGACATGGGATAACCGGCGCCGTGCTTGCGGATGAGGCTCGCCACGCCGCGGGCCAGCATGATATCCCCCACGACTGTGAGGGAGACCGTCTTCTCCGTGGGACTCAACCTCGAAATGATCTCCTTGTCGCGCACTGCTGCCGCGGCCTCGACGCCCCTGCCGGGGCGTCGCAAGACCCGGTTCAACAGCGCGGAGACTATTGACTGGCTTCTCGTCAGTATATACACGCGGTCCTGGAACGGGTATCTTCCGCCGGCGATTTCGTCCGCTCCGGGTTTGACCCCGCCTACGGCGAGACAACGCATACCGGCGACCCTGTCGTTGGGGCCGAGGACGACCACGCCGTCCTGGCGCGGCGTCCCGCGATGAAGTCCACGCGCCTCGTCGAGGCTGATCTCGTGGACGTCGCTGAGGAACGGCGCAGCCGCGACCCACGTCACCGTGGCAACCGGCTCATGCAGTATCCCGGGTGAGGACCCCGGACGCAGCGTGAGCGCGGCATCGGCAAGACCATCGATGAGCAGCTGCTCGGCCTGCTCCTGCCCCGCGGGTGTGAAGTTGAAGGCCAGGCCGGCTACCGGTTCGAGCAGCGACAGGAGGCTGGGTTCCACGGCGACCTTCCACGGAGTGGAAGCGGCCGGCCTGCTCATTTCGCCGGCGACCGTAGTACCTGCCAGCGCAGCCCCGGCTGCGAGCACAGTTGCGATTGTGATGACGAAACGCCTCGACGTCCACCCTGACCAGTTCAACGGACTTCCCCTCTAACGCAAAAAGACTGCTTGTATAAGCAGTCTTTACGCTATCCCTTACGGTTTTCCTACTGGGAGGTCCTGACGTTAAGCTTCTTGGCGAGCCGCGACTTCTTGCGGGAGGCGGCGTTCTTGTGGATTACTCCCCTGGTGACCGCCCTGTCGAGCATGCTCGTAGCCTCAGCGAGCACGTCCTTGGACTGTCCGCCGTCCTTGCCGGAGACGGCCGCTTCGAACTTCTTTACGGCGGTCTTCACCGACTGCTTTATGGACCGGTTCCTCGCCGTCTTCTCGGCCGCGATCTTCGCCCGCTTGATCGCTGACTTGATGTTTGCCACTCTTCCGTTCACCTCCCACGCCAAACCATTTTACCACGCGCTTCTGAGGAGGCGCAAGGACAAACCGGCTCTACGACGCCTGAGGACGGGCAGGTCATGCCGGCGTGACCGCCCGACCGGGCGTCTTGCCCGTGAACCGGCCGTCGAGGCACACGACCTCGCCACGAACCATCACCATCTGGATTCCGGCCGGCGGTAACCCCGGGTTCTCGTACGTAGCCATGTCGGTCACTGTCCCGGGGTCGAACAGCACCAGGTCAGCGTCCGCCCCTTCGGCCACCCGACCCTTGTTCTCCAGGCCGAGACGCCGGGCGGGGATGATGGTCATCTTCCTGAGCGCGTCCAGGAAATCCAGTGACCCATCCCTGACGAATCTCCCTAGTACCCTGGGAAACGTGCCCGATGTCCTGGGGTGTCCCATGCCGTCCCGCATCAGGCCGTCGCTGCCGACCATGACGAGCGGGTGGCGCAGGGCCTTGATGACTTCATCCTGGCGCATGACGAACGCTACCACCAGGGAGTCCGGATAGGCGCAGCGCGTATGCTCGAACGTTTCGGGAGTGCATCTGGTTCCCGCGTAGGGCCCGCCCGCCAGGAGAAGCGAGTCATATCCGACCCCCCACCTTTCGAGGCACCCCGGGTCGAGGGCCGCCGAGCCGATGAAGGTGCAGAACGCATCATAAGGATAACAATCGGCCATGACGTCGACCCCGGCTTCGCGCGCCGCCTCGAGCGCGGAGAGCGCTCCCGCCATGTTGCCGAACGCCGCGCAGCTGTTTATGTGAGAGACCTGGAAAGGCAGCCCCGTCTCGCGCCCGACGTCGACGAGTTCGACTATCGCCTCGATCGCTTTCTCGCAGTCGTACCGGTAATGGGCCGCCAGCAGGGACCCGCCGTAATCGGATGCGACCCGAGCCACGTCTGTTATCTCCCGCGTCGTTGCTCCCGGGGTATACTCGAGGCCGAACGACACGCCAAACGCCCCGGCTTCCATGGCCCGGGCGACCATCCGCCGGATTTCCTCGACCTGAGCCGCGCCGGCGGGACCGTAGCGGTCACCCGCTCCCGCCAACTCGCGCAGGGTGCCGTGCGGGGCGAGCATCCCGTAGTTACACGGGGCGCCGTGCTCCCGCACCCATGCCAGGAAAGAGGGCACATCGTTGCCGATCCCGCAGTTACCGCCGACCGCCGTCGTCGTACCCATGAGCGCGTAGTGACGCGAGGAGTCCCAGAGGACTCCTCGCGCGTGGTCAAACGGGTCTTCGTGAGCGTGAATGTCCACGAATCCGGGGACAAGGGTAAGCCCCCCGGCGTTCACCTGGTTCTTGCTGGTGGGCTCCCCCTCGCCCACATAGGCGATGGCTCCCCCCTCGATGCCGACGTTTCTGACACCCAGCGCCCCGGCTACGGGGTCGACGACTTGCGCCCCGGCAATCAGTGTGTCGAGCAAGGGATTCTCCTCCTGAATGCCGGTCAGGAGTAGCCAATCGCCACAGCGACGATCGTGGCGACGACCGCGATCGCCACCCAGATGAGCAGGAGTTTATAGAAGAACTTGACCCATTTGGGCCATGGGACTCCCGCGAGGGCCAGGCCGGCCATGAAATACCCCGAAGTGGGCTCGAATATGTTGGTGAACCCGTCCCCGAACTGGTACGCCAGCACCGCCGTCTGGCGGCTGATGCCCGTGACATCGGCGAGCGGCGCCATGATGGGAATCGTCGCCGCAGCCTGGCCGCTGCCGGACGGGATGAAGAATTCGATCACGGCCTGCGCGATGTACTGTGCGGTTCCTCTGAGAATCGTTGGGAAGTAGTAGGCTATGGACGCCATTCCGAAGACTACCGTGTCAATGACCTTTCCCTGGGTGAGCGTCACAGCGACCGCTCGCCCGACCCCGACGAGGAGCGCACCCCCGAGGAGCTCTTTGCAACCGAAAATGAACTCGTCGCAGATCTGGTCGGTGGTGAGGCCGCCTATGTAACCACCCACGATCGCGAGCGCGGTGAATATCGCCGACATCTCGGTGAAGTACCAATCGAGCTTGAGGATGCCGTAGACGAACGTGGCCATCGTCGCCGCGAAGCACAACAATACCAGGACGTGTCTCGAATTCATACCGGGGATCGACTCGACGTCGAATCCTTTCCCCGTGCGCTGTTTGTCCAGTTCGTACATCGGGCTGATCTCCGGGTTCTTCTCAACCTTCCTCGCCCAGCCATAGACCCACCACGCGGAGACGGCGGTCAGCACTACCCAGACCACCAGCCTGAACTGCATTCCCGAGAAAAGGGGCAGGCCGGCAATACCATGAGCGACTCCGATCGTGAACGGGTTGGTGAAGGCCCCCGAGAACCCTGCGTTCATGCCAGCCATGACTACCGCAAGCCCTGTCAGCGAATCCCATCCGAGCGACAGGGCCAGGGGAACGAAAACGGGGATGAAGATGAGTCCTTCCTCGGCCCAGCCAAGCGTCGCGCCACCCAGGGAGAAAATGACCATGAACAGCGGTATTATCAGTTTCTCCCTGCCCTTCATCACTCTCAGCAAGGCTAGAATTCCGACGTTTATGGCCTGAGTGGCCTTGAGCACCTGGAACACACCGCCAATAATGAACACGAAGAATATGATCTCTGCGGCGTCCATCATTCCTTTGAATGTGTTGACGAACAACCCCCAGATCGATACAGGGTTGCGCTCGACAAGGTGATAGGTGCCGGCCACAGCCAGCATCCTGCCGCTCTTGGGGTCCTTTTGCCTGTCGAACTGTCCGGCCGGCAAAACCCAGGTCATGACGACTGCAACGCAAACCACCAGGAATAGAATAGCCAGAGCATTCGGCAGCTTCAGCGACCATTTCTTGCCAGTGGACACAGCGATAACCCCCTTTCTTACTCCATGACACCTGCGATGGGTCCCAGGAGCAATGCCGTACGAGTAACCATGTGTCCCGTGTCACCACCTCCTCGTTATTCCGCCGTCTCAGGGCGCCTCTGCCGGGCTGCAGAATCGGCACGCCGTGACGGCGTATATCCTGGCTGCCGCCACCAGCTGGTCCACCTCGACCCACTCCACCCTGGAATGAGCGCACCCGAGTGACCCGGGTCCAAATACGACCGTTGGGATCCCCGCGTGAACCGCCAGTAACCCCCCGTCTGACCAGGCGGGAAATGCGACAACGGGAGGCTCGTGTCCGAGGACGGTCATGGCCGCATCCGAGAGCGATTTCACGATGGGGTCTTCGAGGGGCGTGGCGAAAGCCAGGTGATCCATCGTCGCCTGGCTGGAGGGTAGCCTGGAGATCTCGGCCCTGAAATCCGGATCGTCGGCCGACAGGCGACTGAACACCTCGAGGAAGTCCTCGAATATGGTTTTGCTGGTCTCGATGGGGGTAGATCTGCGGTCTATCTGGATCCGGCAAACGTCCGCAACCGTGCTGGGCTGCGTTCCTCCCTGGATTACACCGAAATTCAGACGCGGGAGACCCAGCAGGCTGTGTCCCCTCGTCTTGAAACGCGGGAGGATCTCCTCCTCGATGGCGCGGATGAGTTTTGCCGCTTTCGATATGGCGTTTATGCCTTTCTCCATTTCCCCGCTGTGGGTCGCCCTGCCGTGGACGGTGATCTCCAGCCAGTCGAGGCCGCGGTGACCGGCGGCGAGATTGAGCTCCGTAGGTTCGCCTACTATCGCTCCATCGGCCCGCGTGCCGCGCTTGATAACGTCTTCAGTGCCCTCGCCGCGCAGCTCTTCGTCGACGACCGCCGTAAACACGATGTCCCCGCCAAGGGGGACTCCCGAGCGCTTGATCGAGGCAAGGGCCACCATCATCGCAGCAAGTGCGCCCTTCATATCCACAGAACCCCTGCCGTAGAGCCGGCCGTCGCGCACATCACCGCCGAACGGGTCGATATCCATCGAGTAGGGAGGCACCGTGTCCATGTGGCCATTGAGCATCAGCGTACGGCCGGCGGGCGCTGAGCTCCGGCCGCCTTCCTGCCCTTTCAGCCACGCGACTACGTTGGGCCGTGTGCCGCCCGATGCCGGCTGGAGTTCCGCTCTAAGCCCTTCGCGCTTCAACCAATCGCAAATGAATTGCGCGACCTCGATCTCTTTCCCTGGGTAATCCGGGTGGCTGGGGATCCGTACCATGTCTCTCGTCAACCGGATGAGTTCGACGGGGTCTATCATCTCGAGTACCCGGAACTGGTTCCAGGCGGGGGCGTTTTCCTGCGCCATGCGATCAGTCTCCCTCGACATCTACCTCTCTCGGCTCGTTATGCAAGAGTCGTGCGATAACCGGGCGTCCGCGGCTGCCGGCTATGCGTGCACCCGTACGTGCATATTGCACTCTCGTCACGGTTATTCTACCATCCGTAATGCTCCGGTTCCAGTCTGGAGGTGATAATCGAGGATGGTCCGGTTCCTTATCAGGTTGGTGGTATCCGCGATCGTGCTGCTAGTCGTGCAGTGGCTCATCCCGGGTTTCAGGTTGTTTGGTCTCCTGAACGCGCTGCTGGCTGCGGTCGTGATCGCCGTGCTCGGCTATATCGCCGAGACGCTCCTGGGGAAGAGGATATCCCCACAGAGCCGTGGGGTTGTCGGGTTTGTCACGGCTGCCGTGGTGATATATCTCGCACAGTATTTCGTGCCCACGATGAGGGTGTCCGTATTCGGAGCCCTGCTTGCATCGTTGATAATTGGTGTGATCGACTCCATAGTGCCGACTGAGATACGCTGACGGGCTCCACGACGGCCTGTACGCCCGGCTCAGATGAATGCAGCCCCTGAGATAGTCAGGGGCTCTTGCATTTCACCCGCCATATTGCGCATAGGATTGATCCCTGAGGCAAAGGGGCGGTGCGAATGCGTTTGAAATGGCGCAGGAGGCTTATCCGAAGCGGAAAGGTGATAGTCCTGTACGTAGGGGGCATAATGCTGACCCTGGTTATGGTGGCCGGTCCGTGGAGGTATACCCGCCCTGCGGGAGTGATGGTCTCCACCAGGCCACGCCCCGCGGCCCAGCCCGCCGCGCCGGTGGTGGGACCGTCTCCGGCCGGCACGTGGATCGACGCGTTGACGCGGGGACTATGCCGGCTGTCGCTGCGAATCTGCCTTCCCTGGCCCGCCCTCCTGGAGGAAACCGGGGAGGAACTGCCGTTCGGTGGGGGTATCCAGGAAATGCTGTTCAGGCTTCTCGGCATCGGCGGGAGCACACCGGGCAACCTGCTGGCAACGGGCATACCCGTCATTCGCCACCTCAATGTGGACGTGTACGCATCCAGGGCACAGGCTCGCGCAAGACCACCTGGCCGCGACCTCCCTTACACTGCCGTCATAACCCACATGCCGGCCGCCGGTGCCGCTCCCTGGCTGCCGGAATCCCCGCTCGTCGCCGTATATCATACGCACGCGCGCGAATCGTACCTTCCGGAACTCCCTGAGGCCAACGTGATGAGGCCCGACGACGCCCACTCCGACGACCTGTCGCTGACCGTCGTGCGCGTGGGGAAGGAAATAGCGGTCGCGCTGGACTCCGTATACGGCATTGGCTCGGTTCACTCGCTCGAGATGCACGACAACGAGGGGAAGCTCGGCGCCTACGTCAAATCGGAGGCAACCGTGGGGGGCATCCTCAATGAATACCCAACGATCAGGCTGGTGCTCGACGTGCACCGCGATTCGCAGCCCAGGGAGCGGACGACCGTCGAGGTGAAGGGCGAACGGCTGGCGAAGGTGATGGTGGTGATCGGCACCGACAACCCTGGCTGGAAGTCAAACCATGCGGTCGCCACGGAACTCCTCAAGACCCTCGAGACGCGGTATCCGGGGATCTCCGCGGGGATCTACCCGAAACCCGGGCGGTTCAACCAGCAGTACTCACCGGGCGGGCTGGTACTCGAGGTCGGCGGGGTGGAGAACACCCTCGACGAGTGCCTGAGGACCGGCCGCGCGGTGGCCTGGGCGATATACGAGATGGTCCGCATAGGGAAGGTGCAGGTCTGAACCCCTCCGATTATGCCTGGCCCCCGCCGGGGACAATATGTCGTGTCCCCGGGGGTGAGCGCATGATACGGCGTACGCGGGCAGGCATGAGGCGGACGCTCCGCCGCCGCACTCCACCACGGCACCTTGCGAGGCCGGGCCCCGGCCGGGTAGATCTCCGGCGGGCGCTCGGGGTGGCGCTGCCGGCCATCGTAATGGTCGTTCTGCTGATAAACGTAGCCGAGATTGGTATCCAGGAACTCGTATACCCGCACCCTGTTCCCGGTTTCATTCGACTCACACCGGCCGGGGTTGCCCGGTACAGGTTCGTACTCGCCGGTCACGAGCACTACATAGGCGTTTCCCGCCTTCTCGAAGCCGCTGGGCGGTTGAAGCTCAAGCTGGGGGTCACCCGCGCGGGATACCCCATTTCGCCGGGGATGGAATAAAATCTATATACAGGAAACTCGCGGGTGATGACATGTACTGGGTGACGCACGCCGCGGTGGGGGCGGTCGCGGGGTCGTACATCACCGCCCCGCTGGCCGGTCTGGCTGCGGGGGGCGCGAGTCACGCGGTCCTCGACATGATCCCCCACCACGATTACAAGTCCAGCGCCGCAGGGATAGTCGACTTCCTCCTGGGGGCGGTCGTTCTCGCCGCGACGGCAGGTGACGGTCCCGCCTGGGGTAGGACATGGGCGGTGCTCGGCGCCATCGTGCCCGATTTCGAGGTGGCGCTCTCTCACTTTGGGGTAATTGACAGCGAAGGCCTCGTTTTCCCTACCCACAGCGGATTGCTGCCCCACGCGAACGCCCCGTTGCCGTGGGGAGGGCTCACGCAGCTCGGCGTGCTCGCGCTGGCGTACCTTTTGCTCCGGTAGGCGACTTCCGCGGACGCCACACTGCGGACGCCACACCGCGAACGTCGTTTCACACGCGGACGCCCCTTCCTTGAAGCCCACCATACCCGGTGCTATAATTGCTCAGAACGGCGAGGGTGGTGGGCTTCACGGAGCAGGACCTCATCCGCAACTTCTGCATAATAGCGCACATAGACCACGGCAAGTCCACGCTGGCCGACCGGATCCTCGAGCTCACCGGGGCCATCCCCGAAAGGGAGATGGAGGACCAGGTGCTCGACCAGATGGACCTCGAGCGCGAGCGGGGCATCACCATAAAGGCGCAGGCCGTGAGGCTTTCGTATGCCGCCTCTGACGGCAGGGTCTACGAGCTCAACCTCATTGACACACCCGGCCACGTCGACTTCAGCTACGAGGTATCGCGCAGCCTGGCCGCGTGCGAGGGCGCGCTCCTGGTGATCGACGCCACCCAGGGAATAGAGGCGCAGACCCTGGCGAATCTCTACCTCGCCCTCGAGCACAACCTCGCCATCGTGCCGGTCATCAACAAGATCGACCTTCCCAGCGCCGAGCCCGAGAGGATCAAGCGCGAGATACGTGACGTGCTCGGCTTTGACCCGGCCAACGCGGTGCTGATATCGGCCAAGGACGGCACGGGTGTGCCTGAGGTACTGGAATCCATCGTGAAGCACATCCCGCCGCCCGGCGGCGACGTGGGCGGGCCGCTCCGCGCATTGATATTCGATTCACACTTCGACACTTACAAGGGCGTCATCGCATACGTGAGGGTGGTCGACGGGATGCTCCGCCCGCGGATGAAGATAAGCATGATGTCATCAGGGAAAATATTCGAGGTCCAGGAGATCGGTGTCTTCTTCCCCAAGATGCAGCCGGTGAGAGGACTCTCCGCCGGAGAGGTCGGGTTCGTGGCGGCGAGCGTCCGTAACGTCAAAGACAGCCGCGTGGGGGATACCATCACCGAGGCGGACAGGCCTGCCAGACAGGCGCTGCCCGGCTACAAGAAGATGAAGCCGATGGTATTCTGCGGGATGTATCCGGTGGAGAGCGGCGATTACCAGAAGCTCCGCGAAGCGCTGGAAAAACTGCAGCTCAACGACGCGGCGCTTTCGTTCGAGCCCGAGACATCGGTCGCGCTGGGCTTCGGGTTCCGGTGCGGGTTCCTCGGACTCCTGCACATGGAGATAATCCAGGAGAGACTCGAGCGCGAATATGACATGACGATGGTGACTACCGCTCCGAGCGTGGTCTACAGGGTGCTGAAGACGAACTCCGGCGTGCTCGAGGTGGACAATCCCGCAAAACTCCCTCCGGCGGGCGAGATCGCGGCTATCGAGGAGCCCTTCGTGCGCGCAACGATCGTCAGTCCGGCGGGGCACATCGGCGCCATCATGGACCTGGCGGTCGAACGCCGCGGCGCATTCGTCAACATGGAGTACGTCGCCGAGAACCGCGTCATTCTCACGTACGAACTCCCACTGGCGGAGATAATGTACGACTTTTTCGACCAGCTCAAGTCCAGGACCAGGGGTTACGCCTCGCTGGACTACGAACTCTCCGGTTACCGCGAGGGCGACCTGATGAAGCTCGACATCCTCGTGAACGGCGAACCGGTTGACGCACTGTCCTCGATCGTGCACAGCAGCCAGGCGTACCACAGGGGCCGGGCGCTGGTCGAAAAGCTCAGGCGGCTGATCCCCCGTCACCTGTTCGAGGTGCCACTCCAGGCGGCCATAGGCTCCAAGATCATCGCGCGGGAAACCGTGAAGGCCGTTCGGAAGGACGTCCTGGCCAAGTGCTATGGCGGGGACGTCACGCGCAAGCGCAAACTCCTCGAGAAGCAGAAGGAAGGCAAGAAGCGGATGAAGCAGGTGGGGAGCGTCGAGATACCGCAGGAGGCCTTCATGGCGGTGCTCGACGTGGGCCGGGACGAGGAGTGAGGGAGAGGCCTCCAGTGGCCGGGGCCTGCGCCGGGGTCGCCGCCGCGGTGAACGCCGCGACCGCCGGTGGAGATGGGCGGGCCGCTGCTGCCCCGCTCGGCGTGTACGTACACATCCCCTTCTGCGTCCGCAAGTGCCAGTACTGCGCGTTCAACTCCTACCCCGTCGCCGAACCCGCCGTTGACCCACTCGTCGACCGCTACACGCGCGCCCTGCTTCTCGAGGTCGAAAGCGTTGCGGCGCTGGTCGAGGGCGACGCGGGTCCGCGGCCTGCCACCCTGTACTTCGGCGGCGGCACACCCACCTGCATCGGCGCGAGCCGCCTGGCGCGGGTCGTGTCTGCCTGCACGGAGGCGTTCAACCTGCCAGACGGCTCGGAGGTCACCGTGGAGTGCAACCCCGCGACGGTGGATCTGCCTGGTTTGCGCACGCTGCGCGACGCGGGCGTCAACAGGTTGAGCGTGGGGGCCCAGGCGTTCCAGGATAACCTGTTGGGCAGGCTGGGCCGCGTCCACACCGCGGCGGACGTGGACGCCGTCGTCCAGGCTGCCCGCTCGGCAGGTTTTGCTAACTTGAACCTGGACCTCATGTTTGGGATCCCCGGGCAATGGATCCGCGAGTGGGAAGAGAGCCTTCGGCGGGCCGTGGACTTGGGGCCTGAGCACGTATCCATTTACCCGCTGGAGGTCGAGGAGGGCACACCTCTCTACGGGATGGTTTCGGAGGGCTCCGAAGTGCTGCCGGCCGAGGACGAGGTCGTGGAGATGTGGGAGGCGGCCCTGGACAGACTGGCCAGGGCGGGCTACGCGCGCTATGAGATATCGAATTACTCCAAGCCTGGTTTCGAGTCACGCCACAACCTGATCTACTGGCTGAACGGCGACTATGTCGGGCTGGGAGCCGGCGCTTGCTCACACCTGTCCGGGGTCCGGAGGCAGAACCTCGCCGGGCCGGAGGAGTACTGCGATGCCGTTGAATCCGGTCTCCCGCCTGTGGTCTCGGTTGAGCGCCTGTCATCCCGGACGCAAATGGTCGAGACCGTCATCATGGGCCTGAGACTCACCGCCGGTCTGTCGCTCGAGGGGTTTCGCAGCCGGTTCAGATGCGACCTCGACGACGTGTTTCCCGGGGTCATAGGGAAGCTCGAAGCGCTGGGCCTCCTTTGCCGGGACGGCGGAGCGGTCAGGCTGACCCGTCGTGGCCTTTTCCTTGCCAACGTGGTGTTCAGGGAGTTCGCCTCCGAATAATCACGGCGAACAGGCTGAAGTCAGTAGCCCAGCAGCTCCGCAGGAGGGGACTTTGCCTCCACAGAGGAGGCGAGCCGGTGGGAGAATAGCCTATTGGCGAGTCTGAATCTGCGGAGACGTGCGCAATGTATGATTCAGCACCTGCGTGCAACCAAATACCGTTTCTTGAGCACCGTGCTTGATGACATGGTGCTTCCCGAATACAAGGGTTCGACGTTTCGGGGGGCGCGTTTAGACTAGAATCCCACCACGCGTTGTGTGTCGTTTCCGGCATGATTCGTCTCCGGCGATGGCCTGTCCTGCAGTATGCTGCTGGGCGTCTGCACGTTATAAGAGAAACCAGGCGTGAAGAAGGTGTCGACGTTCGGTTGGCAGTGCATCAAGCTGACACAGGCTTTCCGTGGTCATCACGATGTGGCGGTTCTGGTGTGCGGGGACAACGATTTCGTTGCAGTAGTCGAAGCCGTTAACCTGGCAATTGTAGGAGGAACTGGATGAAGTTTGTCGAAAGCCTAACCCGATAGCCGGCCGGTGTAGAGCAAGAGGCGGTTGCGTAAGCCGAAAAAGACATGGGTGTTTTGCTGTGAGGTGCTGCTCCAGTCTTACACAGTGGGGGGGACCATGCCGGAGTGCGTTCATCTGGTGTCGGCGTGAACATCGTCGGATTCTGGCGGCTGTGCGAAATCCACCGGCTGATCTCTCAGGGTGCCTACCCCAACTGCTCCTCGCTGTCCGAGCGGTTAGAAGTGCACCGCCGGACCATGGAGCGGGACATCGAGCGTCTGAGGGACCTCTTCTCCGCTCCCATCGAATATGACCCCAAGCGTCGCGGCTACTATTACACCGAACCGTTTTCCCTCCCTGTGATGCGTCTGAAGGAAGGCGAGGCCATCGCGCTATTCCTCGGCCAGAAGATACTGATGCAGTGTAGGGGCACCCCGTTTGAGGAGTTCGTGCGCCAGGCGATGGCGAAGGTCAGGATGCTGCTCCCCCACGAAGTAGAGATCAACCTGGAACGCATGGTGGACGCCGTATCCTTTCACGTCGAGCCGCTGCGTGGGGAGGAGGTCGAAGTAGCGGAACGCTACCAGACCCTGGTTTCGGCGGTGGAGCAGCGTCGCACGGTGGAGATGGATTACTTCACGGCCAGCCGAGGAGTCGCCACATGGCGAAGGGTGGACCCATACCACCTGCGTTTTGCTGACGGCGCATGGTACTGTATAGGTTACTGCCACGAACGTGAGACTGTTCGTACCTTCGCCCTGGACAGGATGCTTCACCTTTCGTTGACCGCAGACACGTTCGAATTCCCGTCGGATTTCTCGATGGATGAGTACCTCGCCAACAGCTGGGTGATAGAGCGAGGGGAGCCCAGGAAAGTAGTGATCGAATTCGACCCCGAGCAAGCGAGGTACATCCGGGGTAGGCGGTGGCATCGGAGCCAGCAGATGGTAGACCTTCCGGACGGCTCACTGAGGATGACCCTGACGATCGGTGGGTTGGGGGAGCTCAAGCGGTGGGTCACGAGCTTCGGCAGCCACTCAAGGGTGGTGGAGCCGCAAGAGCTGCGGGAGTGGGTCATCAGCGAATTCGCCGGAGGGCTGGCACGTTATCAGGGATGAGACTCGGGTGAACACGCCCACGAAGAGTTGTGTGAGTATGGAGCTCCGAACGCCTGTTTCCCACATCCTGTGACGGAGTGACTGAGGTAGGATGATGCTGAGTCACTCGACAGGATACGAGCGGAACGGGGGAGGGCTCCGTGAAGGACTTGCTAAAGGAGATTCTGGGTGGCGTCTATCTCCTGCGGAAGGGGGCGCTTTCTGCCGCCGTGCGGGTGCTGGGAACGGTTGCCCGCTGGGGAGTAGACGAAGTCGGACTGATGCATGCAGTCGTTCCCTCCGAGAGACTCCTGAACGCGGCCGCCGAGGAGCAGCACGGATCGTTCGGAGAGCCTTTTGGCGGGAACACCGGCTTTTTCTGGGGCGGCGTTCTCGGCGATGCTGCGGGCAAGGTCCAAGACTTCTACGGGAGCGCAAACGATTGCCCATCAGATGGTGCAGCGTCTCAAGAAGGGAGCCTCTCATTCGGCTCACGTCGCTGTACTGCTGGGAGACCAGTATGAGCCGAATGAGAGGCTGTATATTGGGGTGAAGGTCTTTCAAACGGGTTAGTGAAGATCGTGCAGACTGCTTCGAAGGACGCGAATGAGGCGCTGGGCGGTGGGGATTTCGGGAAGCCATACCACGATTTCGGAGCACGTGTTGCCCCACTTCCACCAAATCCTCCTACGGCTGGAGACCAACCCATAGCGAAGGGAGATGAATCACATCGTTGACAGCTATGATCATGTCTTCCTGAGGGCAACCGGGCACGAGCCGTATCCATACCAGCGCAGACTTGCCCTGGATCCGGTGTTACCGGAGGTGTTGTTGGTTCCAACTGGGGCAGGGAAAACCGGAGCGGTGATCTTGGCTTGGCTCTGGCGAAGGCGCTGGGATCCGGATCTGGAACGCAGACGCCAGACTCCAAGGCGGCTCGTGTACTGCCTACCGGCGCGGGTCCTGGTAACGCAGACGGCCGATGCAGCCCGCGAGTACCTGGCCAATCTTGAGGTTCTGGCGGACGGCAAGAATGAGGACGGGGTCGCGCTACATGTGGTCATGGGCGGTGACGCGGATGACAGCTGGATGCGCTATCCGGAGCGCGAAGCGATCTTGATTGGCACCCAGGACATGCTGCTGTCCCGTGCCTTGAACCGCGGTTACGGGGCGAGAAGGTTCCGGTGGCCTGCCCTATTTGGGCTTCTGAACAACGACTGCCTTTGGGTCCTTGACGAAGTCCAGCTAATGGGTTCTGGACTCTACACCTCGGCCCAAATGGACGCTTTCCGGCGCGAATTCGGTACATTCGGCGGGGTACGGAGTCTGTGGATGTCGGCCACGGCAGAGCCCGGGTGGCTCGGCACGCTCAACCGGGAAGCACCGTCCACGCAAGCCGTTCTTCGGTTGGGAGAAGAAGACAAGACGGGATCTCTAGCCGAAAGGCTGAATGCACACAAGATTATCGAGAAAGCACCCGTCCAAGCCGTTCCACGGAGCAAGGCGGAATCTTCGCGTTGTGCTGCTGAGATGGCTGCGGCCATTCTGAAGCACCATGTGGAAGGAAGCCTCACTCTGGTTGTGGTGAACACCGTGGACCGGGCTACGGCAGTATTCAGGCAGTTGGTTTCGTCAAAGGCGAAGCCGGAGATCCTCCTGATTCACTCCAAATTCCGACCTGCGGACAGGGGACCGCTGGAGGCCAGGATGAAAGAGCCGGTCGATCCAAAAGGGCCGGGGCGCGTGGTCGTGTCGACCCAGGTAATTGAGGCTGGCATGGATCTGTCCGCAAGAACCCTTGTGACCGAACTCGCTCCCTGGAGCTCTCTGGTGCAACGCTGGGGGCGCGCGAACCGCAAAGGCGAGTATTCCTCCTCGACCATCCTGTGGGTCGATCTCCCCGATGACGCATCCGCACCGTATTCACCCGAGGAGCTGAGCCAATCACGAAAGATACTCGACGGACTGGAGGGAAAATCTGTAGGTCCATCCGTGCTCCCCACAGTCCGGATACCGTATGAGCCGCGCTACGCCTTCAGGCACCGCGACTTCACTGAGCTTTTCGACACTACCCCCGATATTTCAGGCAGTGACATAGACATATCCCGGTTTGTGAGAGGACAAGACGATCCGGACGTGAGGGTGTTCTGGAGGGATTGGGAAGGCATCAAACCACCTGACGACCAGCCCGTGGCTCATAGGAGCGAACTCTGTCCGGTCCGAGTCGCCGACCTCAAGAAATACCGGGCCAAGCATCCTGTCTGGCGTTGGGACCATGTCGACGGCCGCTGGGTGGATGCCGGGCCCCGGGACATCTACCCAGGGCAGGAGTATCTTGTGAACGCAGAGGAAGGTGGTTACGAGAAGACCACTGGCTGGAGTCCCGACTCACGGCAGAAGGTAGACGATGTGCGGCCGGAGGGATGGCGTGCGAGCCCTGAGAAGAATGACGATCGGAGGCGCGACTACGCTGGTAGATGGGTCCTACTCCGCGAGCACAGCGATGATGTAGTCGACGCTACACTTAGGATCACTAGTGGTCTTGAGGGGATCTTGCCGCCGGAAGCGATCAAGTCTCTGGAGACTGCCGCGAGGTGGCACGACCGCGGCAAAGCCCACTGCGTTTTCCAGGAGGCATTGCTGAGGTCGTTGCCTGAGCCTGACAAGTCAGAGAAATCGGCCAGCGCATGGGCAAAACGGCCAAAGGACGGGGGTCCGGGGGTGAGCAGGCCTACTCGATACTCCCGTCCGCACTTCCGGCATGAACTTGCCAGCGCTCTCGCGGTTTTGGCCAACCTCAAGAACCCGCTTGTGGCGTATCTGGTAGCTTCGCACCACGGCAGGGTCAGAACGACTATCCGCTCTTTGCCCGGGGAAGCGCTGCCTCCAAGCGGAAGGCGGTACGCGCTGGGAGTATGGGACGGTGACCCTCTGCCGGCGACCGACTTGGGCGGCGTGTTGTCTCCTGCGACCACCCTGGACCTGGAGTGCATGGATCTTGGGATCGGCGCCTCAGGGCGCCCGTCATGGGTGGATGAGATAGCGGGCTTGCTTGCCAGGCCAGACCTGGGGCCTTTCCGGCTTGCCTACCTGGAGAGCCTGCTTGTCGCGGCTGACTGGGCTGCCAGCTCTAAGGAAGGGGGTGATGACGATGACAGAGCCGATGCTACGTGAAATCGGTCTTGCGTTGAGAGGATGCACTCCCGTCCCGATCGCCGCCTATCTCAAGGCGCTGGGCATCCAGCGTTTGGTGTCGGAACAGGCAGATCCATCAGTGCGAGCGATGTGGAAGGACGAAGTGTTCTATCTATCGAGTTCTCTCGGCGAAGCAGACCTGGTGTCATTCTTCATGGATACCTACAGGCCGACTCCCATCATTGCGCCATGGAACGGCGGATCGGGGTTCCTGCAGAAAAAATCGTCGACGGCCATTCTCCAGGCGGTGAGTGACAGCACGAATCCACGGCTAGCGGACTATCGTGCAACGATATCTGCTGCCCGGAACGTGATCTCGGAGATGGGCCTGTCCGGGAGACTCGACAGGCAACAGAAGCAAGATCTCATGCGTCGGTGCCGTTCATCTCTACCAGATGCGGCGGTTCAATGGATAGATGCAGCTTTCCTATTGAGCGACGACGGGTCTCGGTATCCGGCCCTACTGGGAACCGGAGCGAATGATGGGAACATGGAATTCGCCGCCAACTTCATGCAGAACCTGGTGCAGGTACTGCCTGTGGACCCGCCAGTTCACGACCCCGAACGCGCGGGCAAGAGAGTAAAGAAGCGACCTGCGTTCGACAGGGATCGTTCACTGAGACTTCTTGAGGCGGCACTCTTCGGCCGTACGGATGTCCCTCTCATGAATACGGCGGTCGGTCAGTTCAACCCCGGGGCAATCGGTGGGCCGAACAGCATCCGCGGCTTCGAGGGCGGCTCCCTGATCAACCCATGGGACTTCGTGCTGACATTGGAAGGCAGCCTGGTGTTTGCGGGTTCCATAGTCTGGAGGCTAAACACCTCTTCCCGCGGTATGGCCGCTTTTCCGTTCACGGTTGACCCGTCGGCCGCCGGTTGGGGCTCCATGGCGCAGTCGCCCTCCGAAGCCAGAGCGGAGACATGGGTGCCGCTATGGGACAGGCCGGCCTCCTACAGGGAAGTAAGCCGCCTGTTCGCCGAGGGCAGAGCGCAGGTGGGGAGGCGGCGGGCGCACAACGGTACCGATTTCGCGAGAGCAGTGGCAGGTCTTGGCGTGGATCGGGGTATTCGTGACTTCGTCAGGTACGGCTTCTTGCGGCGTAGCGGCAAAGCTTTTCTCAGCGTCCCGCTGGGCAGGATGCGCGTGTCCGAGTTTCCGGCGGTGCACTTGCTTGGAGACCTCGACTCCTGGCTTGATTCCCTTCGGAGGGTCTCGTCAGATGCCAGGGCCCCCGCAGTCTACGGACGGGCAGTCCGGCAGATTGAGGATGCCATGTTTGCCTACTGTGCTTCGGGCAGGGGCCGGGACCTCCTCGGGGTTCTGGTGGCGGTAGGGTGCGCGGAAAGAGTTCTTGCCATGGGCGGAAAGGTCCACGACAACGCACGCCCGCTAGACGGCCTTCGGCCTGAGTGGGCTCTTGAGTGCGGTGATTCGATTGAGTTCAGGCTGGCCTTGAGCCTGGCTTGCATTGCCGACGACAAGATTGGCCGCCTGCGCTCAAACCTTGAACCCGTGGAGTTGGACAAAGGCCACTGGAAGTGGGCCCCCGACAGCGGCACTGTTGTCCCGGCATGCGGGGACCTTGTTCGCTGGCTGTCCGGCATTCTGCATCGCAGGCTGATGGATTCCTCGCGTGCCGGCATAGGTTACCTGGCGATCGACGGGACCTTCAGAGTCTCGCCCTTGGAGGTCGCCCTCTTCCTATCTGGGCAGGTAGATGATGATAAGATCAGGGACCTCTTGTGGGCGCTGACCGCCATCAAGATGGACACGCCTACGTTGGACAGTCTCTCTAGAAAGACACGTCTGGGTGAAGCCGGGCTGCATACCGTTCCGAGAGTATATGCGCTGCTGAAGTTGGTGATGCTGCCGCCCAGTGCCATAAAGGAGATGGCCGGGATTGCCGCACCGCCGGAGGAGGGTCGGAACACCAGGATTCCTCCGGAACCCGCGATAGTCTCCAGGCTTGAGGCGGGTGACCCAAGATCTCTGGATGCTGCGGTGGAGATCGCGGTTCGGCGTCTGAGGGCATCCGGCTTCATGCCTCTGGCCTCCGGCAGACCCGGGCACATGCAGGCGCCCAAGTTCATGTTGCCCACAGACGAGAAGAAGCGCCTTCTCGCCGCGCTTCTATTCCCGGTGACTGATATCCGCGGGCTTGCTAGACTCGCAATCTGTCCCTCGAGGGACCAAAACCAAACGAAAGGTGAGTGAAAACCCATGTTCGATCTGCGGGCCATTGAGAACCAGCCGCGGCTGCTTGTAGACGTGAATCTTCGTCCGATCCAGGGTCAGAGGTTTCAGCCGACCGGGTTCCCCGACCTGGGTGCGGCGACCTACACGCTACCTGACGGCACAGAGATGCTTCTGGTCGAATCCGCGCAGTCAATGGCGAATCGCCTTGAGGCCACGACATGGGACCAGGTAACCAACGATTTGGTTACGCCGTTGAAGGGATTGCCTTACATAGCGGCGATTTCTCCTGCAGGCGGGTTCATTACCAGTTCTATCCTGGAGGCCCACCGTGTGAACTCCCCGTACTTTCTGGACAGTGAGGGAGGGAAGTTTCTCACCCTACTTAAGACCGAATTGGAGGGAAAGAAGGGGGAAGACCCCGAGGCTGTGGACCTGAAGCATGCGGCCAAGGTTATGTTCAAGTACGACCCCAACTGCATACTCCACGGGGTCTTTCTTGCCAACAAGAAGCTGGCGGGAGGCAGATACCGGCTGACGCGCCTCCTTTCGGCGTTCATAGAGGCCGAGGACGTCCGGCCCGTGGAGAGCGGCGGCGTGAAGAATGATAGGGTGAACCCCTCTGGCGACACCAGGACGGGGTACGGCAACGTGCCTTTCCACCGCACGGAGTTCGTGGCGAAGTCCATCTGCGCTCACTTCAGTCTTGACCTGGCCACATTGCGTGGCTATGGTCTTGGGGAAGCCGTCGAGAGACTGATCGTAGCTCTGGCTCTCTGGAAGATCCGCTCTCTCCTGGCGAGTAACCTGAGGCTCAGGACGGCCTGCGACCTGGTGAGTGAGAGCACGAAAGGACTTACTGCGACTATGCCCGCTGGTTTCGTCCTGCCAGAGGTGGCGGAACTGTCTGCTGCAATGCCTGGCTTGATTGCAGCATGCCAGCCGGACTTTGTCAGCCCTCCGGTGACCAAGGTGACCTGGTCCGCCCAGGAGGCGAAGAAGCTTGCGGCCGACCGCATGAAGAGTGAAACGGATGACGAGGTGCAGGAGAAATGACCGTCATCTCCATCCGCTTTACCGCCGGCGGGTATCACGCAACCCCATGGGGGCATCACGTGAACGAAGGTGCCGCTGAATGGCCGCCTTCACCGTGGCGCCTGATGAGGGCACTCATCGCGTCGTGGAAGATGACTATGCCCGAGATCAGCGAAGACCGGATGCAGCGGCTGATATCGGCCCTGTCTTCCCCGCCGGACTTCAGACTGCCTCCCGCCACGCTGGCCCATACAAGGCACTACATGCCTTTGTACGGGGCGACCCGCAGTAGCAAGACCATGGTGCTCGACGCTTACGTGGCGCTGTCGCGGCAAGAGCCTGTCCTGGTCATATGGAAAGGAGACCTTCCGGTGGAAGACCGGGACCTTCTCGGGAGACTCCTCGCGAACTTGCCATACTTCGGCCGAAGAGAGTCGTGGTGCCAGGCCGGGCTGGTTGATGAGGGAGAACCGGACTGCTTGTGGATGAGCCATGGCAGAACGAACCCTGAGCAGTGCGAACCGGTAAGGGTGCTGGTGCCTGCTCCCGGGGTTACCCTGGCGGAATTGATGGTGGACACCGGCGACCTGCGTGGAGAGCGGCTTAAGATCGACCCACCTGGAAGCGAGTGGGCACTGTACGCTGTAAGGCGCGGCGCATTGTCGCTGGCCCCAACACCAGTCAGGAGGCCGGAAGTGCGAGGGAGTCCGCTGTTGGCGAGGTACGCGCTCGATTCGGTCCCTCTTCCGCCCGTGACAGCGACTGTGAGAATCGCTGAACTGGCCCGCAAGGCTGCCATGGCCCAGTATGGCCGCATCAATGAGGGCCAGGTCTCCCCGGTGCTCACCGGTAGAGATGAGGAGAAGGCTCCTCTCAAGGGTAACAAGCATGCGTATTACCTTCCTACTGACGACGACTCGGACGGGCGCTTGGACCACCTTACGGTGTATGCTCCCGGAGGGTTGGGGGAAAGAGAGTGTGAGGCGCTGGCCAGGATCAACGCCCTCGTCGCCAGGGAGTCTGGCACAGAAATACGGGTACTCCTGCTCGGATTCAGCCGCAGCGTCGAGGATTCGTCACTGGGTGACTTCTTCCGCCCGTCAGAGACTTGGCGGTCCGCCACGCCTTTTGTCTTGTCCAGACATCCGAAGCGATACAGGTCCGGCGCAGTGAAGCGGGATCAAGCCGGTTACCAGGCCGACGGTCCAGAAGCCCAGATCCTGAGAGAGTGGGGGATCAGGCGTGGCACGGAACCCGGCCTGCCGGAGATCACCGGCATAGAGCGAGTCCCAGATCTAAGAGTGAGAGGACGCCGCCTGTCATGGCTGGATTTTCGGTGCGCCCGGTCGAGCTCAAGCGCGCCGCCCCCGGTCGCCACCGCAGGCGGGTTTCGCATTCGGTTCGCTCGTCCCACGCGTGGACCAATCGCTCTTGGTTACGCGGCACACTATGGGCTGGGCCTTTTCAGGCCAGAAGCGGGGAGGGAGACGGAGCCGCACGATGGGACACGACTTGTTGCGGGAGACCTCGATTGAGGATGCCCCACTGGTTCCGGCCCGCATCCTGAATGAATATACATATTGTCCAAGGCTGGCATACATCGAGTGGGTTCAGGGAGAGTTCGAGGAGAGTGCCGACACTCTTTCTGGTAGCCTTCGCCACAGGAGAGTGGACCAGGAGGTTGGCGGCTTTCCAGGCGAGGGAGATGCGGTGTCGAGCGAGGACGGCAGCTCGATTCATGCCCGGTCAGTCATGCTTTCCTCAGCACGACTGGGGCTCATTGCTCGCATGGACCTGGTGGAGTCGTCTGGTAGTGAGGTCATTCCGGTAGACTATAAGCGGGGGCGTGTACCGGATGTCCCCGGCAACGCGTGGGAACCCGATCGGGTCCAGTTGTGCGCCCAGGCCTTGATACTCCGTGACAATGGCTACCAGTGCACCCAAGGAATTGTGTACTACAGCAGTAGCAAGACACGTGTGACGGTTAATTTCGATGAGTCACTTGTTAACACGACGCTGAATCTTCTGGATGGCCTGAAGGCCACGGCGTCTAGTGGGAAGATTCCTCCACCTCTCAATCATAGCTCGAAGTGTGAAAGGTGTTCTCTGGCCGGGATCTGCCTTCCTGATGAGATCAATCTGATGATAGCGGCGAACGAAGGCCGCAGTATCCCCCAGGAACCCCGCCGGCTCGTGCCTGCCCTCAAGGACTCCCAGCCCGTCTACGTTCAGGAGCAAGGAGCAATGGTCTCCAAGAACGGCGACGTTTTACAGGTCAAGAAAGACGGTTCAGTGGTTCAAGAGGCACGGCTTCTCAGCCTGTCCCATGTGAGCGTTTTTGGGAATGTACAGATATCGACCCAGCTCTTGAGGGAGCTTGGAGATCGCGGCATTCCTGTCTGCTACTTCACCTATGGCGGCTGGTTTGCGGGGCTCTTCTCGGGAATGAGCCATAAGAACGTGGAGTTGCGCAGAGAGCAGTTCGGGCTTGCCGCAGATGAGGCCCGAAGCCTGCGGCAATCCGCGGAGTTCGTGTATGGGAAGATCAAGAATGCACGGACTATGCTGCGCCGGAACTCACCTGACACGGGCAAAGGAGCGCTGGCCGAGCTGAGCCGGCTGGCGTTACAGACGCGCAGGGCAGGCAATCTCGAGTCGCTGCTTGGCATCGAAGGAGCAGCGGCCAGGACCTACTTCTCGCGGTTTGGCACAATGCTCAAGCCCAAGTTCCAGCCAGGTTTCGACTTCAAGAACCGCAACAGGAGGCCTTCGACAGACCCGGTAAACGCCCTGCTATCTTTCACGTATGGGCTCCTCGTCAAAGACCTATACCTGACACTGCTATCTGTCGGATTTGATCCGATGATGGGTTTTCTGCATCGACCCAGATACGGCAAGCCTGCCTTGGCCCTAGACCTGGCCGAGGAGTTTCGGCCACTGGTGGGTGACTCCGTGGTGCTGACGATGGTTAACGGAGGCGAGGTGGGGCCGCACGATTTTGTCCAGCGGGGAGGCGCGTCCGCTCTCACGGCAATAGGGAGAAGAAAAGTCATATCAGCCTACGAGAGACGGCTCAATACCGAAGTCAGGCATCCCGTGTTTGGCTATTCCGTAAGCTATCGGAGAGTAATGGAAGTTCAGGCCAGATTGCTGAGCCGGCGTGTAGTCGGTGAGATTCAAGACTACGTGCCATTCGTCACGAGGTAAGACATGCGCCACTCGTACATCGTTAGCTACGACATATGCGACCCCAAGAGGCTGCGCAGGATGCACAAGAAAATGCTCGGGTTTGGCGACAGACTCCAGCTGTCAGTGTTCAAGTGCGACCTTAACGATCGGGAAAGGGTCCTTCTCGAGGGAGCTGTGCTTGAGATAATGAACCAGAAGGAGGATCTCTTGATGATTGTGGATCTTGGGCCATCAGACTCCAACACACGCCTTAACTTCTTCGGGAAGCGGCTTCCCAGTTCGGACAGGTCAGCCGTCATTGTCTAGTGCTGGTGGAGTACAGTGGGTGCGGAGCATGTTCGAACGGCTACATGGTGAGACAATCTCAGGACCCGCTCGCACCAAGAACCGGCTGGTAGCACGGCCTGATGCATCGTTCGCTCTGGCAGGGCCTTGGCGATTCATTCGAGTAACACCGACCGCTCGCACCCGTCTTACAAAGGTGCAGGCTGCGCTAGTTTCTGAGGCGAGCGGTATCCACGGCTGAAACGCCGTGGCTCAGTTGCAGGGCACGGCGAATCTTATTCTGCATCAGTTGGGAATAACGTATCCACGGCTGAAACGCCGTGGCTCAGTTGCAGGAGCGCCATCAAACACGCAATACGAGTGTTCTCCTCCGTATCCACGGCTGAAACGCCGTGGCTCAGTTGCAGGTCATAGTCGGCTCGCCGGGCTCCCGAGGCTCGGGAACGGTATCCACGGCTGAAACGCCGTGGCTCAGTTGCAGGTGAGATAGGCTTCCAGGGCCTCGACAACGGCCTGGATCGTATCCACGGCTGAAACGCCGTGGCTCAGTTGCAGGTGAGACGGCGGGCAGCGATGAGCAGCGCGCCGCCGAGTATCCACGGCTGAAACGCCGTGGCTCAGTTGCAGGGCGCAGCCCCAAATGAAGAAGGCGCTTTGTCAGCGCCCGTATCCACGGCTGAAACGCCGTGGCTCAGTTGCAGGTTACTCGCCGTCGCCACCCAAAAATGACCCCTCCCAAGTATCCACGGCTGAAACGCCGTGGCTCAGTTGCAGGGGTGTTGCCGCAGAAACCAACTTATCCCTGCGTGGCGTATCCACGGCTGAAACGCCGTGGCTCAGTTGCAGGTTCACCACGCAATTCCCTTACAACCGTAAGCAAGTTGTATCCACGGCTGAAACGCCGTGGCTCAGTTGCAGGGTACGTCGGTATCGCAAGCGTGGAAAAGAGTATCAGTGTATCCACGGCTGAAACGCCGTGGCTCAGTTGCAGGGGGAGTCAGCGTGTCGTCGAAGTTTGCAAGGAAGATGGGTATCCACGGCTGAAACGCCGTGGCTCAGTTGCAGGGCCTATCGTCAGGTCCGGGTAGGCATCTGTCGCGGCCGTATCCACGGCTGAAACGCCGTGGCTCAGTTGCAGGTTTCTATGACGCGCTTGCACTTCGCCCAGGAGTCCGTATCCACGGCTGAAACGCCGTGGCTCAGTTGCAGGTGCTCCCGCTGCACCTTCCGCTATTTCAGCGTTCAACGGTATCCACGGCTGAAACGCCGTGGCTCAGTTGCAGGGGAGCAGCAGCGACCTTGCTCTGTGTCCTAACCATACGTATCCACGGCTGAAACGCCGTGGCTCAGTTGCAGGTGTGCGAGACGCCGGTTCTAAGGGTTTTGGGCGGCATGGTATCCACGGCTGAAACGCCGTGGCTCAGTTGCAGGAGCGTACTGGTGAGCTGCTTTTCGCGTTCGCCGCTCGGTATCCACGGCTGAAACGCCGTGGCTCAGTTGCAGGTTGCCGATGCTGACTCTGACCGCCCGATATCCATCGGGTATCCACGGCTGAAACGCCGTGGCTCAGTTGCAGGGGTCCCTCCTTCGCTCCCGCTGGCGATGGCCCGCCGGTATCCACGGCTGAAACGCCGTGGCTCAGTTGCAGGGTGATACCCTGCTGCTCCCTGCCCCATGCGGTCTCCAGTATCCACGGCTGAAACGCCGTGGCTCAGTTGCAGGGACCGAGACCCCGAGCATGACGTTGGGGAGGGGCCACGTATCCACGGCTGAAACGCCGTGGCTCAGTTGCAGGTCCGAAGCCTCGACGGTCGCGTTCCCCCAAGCCGCGGTATCCACGGCTGAAACGCCGTGGCTCAGTTGCAGGTCCGAAGCCTCGACGGTCGCGTTCCCCCAAGCCGCGGTATCCACGGCTGAAACGCCGTGGCTCAGTTGCAGGGCAAACAGGAGCGACGCTCCGCCGCCGAAGACCTCGGTATCCACGGCTGAAACGCCGTGGCTCAGTTGCAGGCGCGTTCGCCGCTCGTCTTGAGCACGTAAACCAGCATGTATCCACGGCTGAAACGCCGTGGCTCAGTTGCAGGTAGACCGTCGCCATGTGCTCCATGAGGCTGATGAAATGTATCCACGGCTGAAACGCCGTGGCTCAGTTGCAGGTCGTTTGGCAGATTACTGGGTGGCCCCGGTAGAGGAGTATCCACGGCTGAAACGCCGTGGCTCAGTTGCAGGTGCTCAAGGCGCTGGGCCTTGCGCATGTTGAAGTCGGGTATCCACGGCTGAAACGCCGTGGCTCAGTTGCAGGACTTCACCGCCCTTCAGTCTCTGGCCGACCTCGGCCTGTATCCACGGCTGAAACGCCGTGGCTCAGTTGCAGGTAGTACTCGCTCATCACTTATTCTCCTTTCGCGGCTTGTATCCACGGCTGAAACGCCGTGGCTCAGTTGCAGGGATGTAGCCGCGCATCTCCCGGCTTTGGACGAACAGGGTATCCACGGCTGAAACGCCGTGGCTCAGTTGCAGGGTGTGCTTGCGGAGGACGGCGGACGGCGTCTCGCAGTGTATCCACGGCTGAAACGCCGTGGCTCAGTTGCAGGCGCAACCAGTGAGGAAGACAAGGCGGCTATCATCGAGTATCCACGGCTGAAACGCCGTGGCTCAGTTGCAGGTAATCTCATACAGACGGGATTCGTCGACTGTATTGTTGTATCCACGGCTGAAACGCCGTGGCTCAGTTGCAGGCAGAGCACGACTGACCCATACATTTTCACTTATCGAGGTATCCACGGCTGAAACGCCGTGGCTCAGTTGCAGGGTGATCTGCGGAATTCTGAATGTCACCCGATTGCGAAGTATCCACGGCTGAAACGCCGTGGCTCAGTTGCAGGCAGCCTAGTGGGATATTTATTTGGAGGAGGGAGAATTAGTATCCACGGCTGAAACGCCGTGGCTCAGTTGCAGGGTAGATACTGAGACAAGAAGTATTCCAATTGATGAAGTATCCACGGCTGAAACGCCGTGGCTCAGTTGCAGGGTATTAGTTTTTAGTCTAACCCACCTTTCAGTCTCATGTATCCACGGCTGAAACGCCGTGGCTCAGTTGCAGGATGAAGGAGAAGGGATATTTGCCGTTTGTTGCGAATGGTATCCACGGCTGAAACGCCGTGGCTCAGTTGCAGGAAGCATATATTTACGAGTAGCTAATACTTGGAAGTCAGTATCCACGGCTGAAACGCCGTGGCTCAGTTGCAGGGCAGCCGATCCGCGCCGCCGCGAGAGCCGCCTCGCAGGTATCCACGGCTGAAACGCCGTGGCTCAGTTGCAGGTCATAGGTGTTGATGGTCGTTCCGGTGATCGCCTGCGTATCCACGGCTGAAACGCCGTGGCTCAGTTGCAGGCATTACATCAATATTATGATTAACACTATTTTGAACGTATCCACGGCTGAAACGCCGTGGCTCAGTTGCAGGCGGCTCCTGACCGACCCCATGGCGTTCAACGCCCTGGTATCCACGGCTGAAACGCCGTGGCTCAGTTGCAGGCAGAACGCCTATTGACAAGGGGACAGTCTGTCACTTGTATCCACGGCTGAAACGCCGTGGCTCAGTTGCAGGGACAACTGGCGGTTTCCGCACTTATTCAGGGAATGTGAGTATCCACGGCTGAAACGCCGTGGCTCAGTTGCAGGCTTTGCCGCATGTCCCGCACTGGTACCGCATCAAGAGTATCCACGGCTGAAACGCCGTGGCTCAGTTGCAGGCTGCGGCATTGCCGCTTTATTTTGCAACTGTGCCCCGCCCGTATCCACGGCTGAAACGCCGTGGCTCAGTTGCAGGCCCAGTATCCGGAGGATCGATATTAGCCACCTGAACGGTATCCACGGCTGAAACGCCGTGGCTCAGTTGCAGGGAGGAGATGGCCGGGTTGGCAAAAGCGAAGAGAGCTCGTATCCACGGCTGAAACGCCGTGGCTCAGTTGCAGGCGCACAAAGCACTAAATCAAACTGTCGCGAACCAAAGTATCCACGGCTGAAACGCCGTGGCTCAGTTGCAGGGTGAATATCCTCTTCCCTTTCCCCAGGTGCCTCACCGGTATCCACGGCTGAAACGCCGTGGCTCAGTTGCAGGATGGAGTCTGTGCCGCAGGCCCTTGCGTGGGGCAGGGTATCCACGGCTGAAACGCCGTGGCTCAGTTGCAGGTGCAAGTTTAGCGAACCGATTTATATCGGTTTGAATCGTATCCACGGCTGAAACGCCGTGGCTCAGTTGCAGGAAACTCAACCGAGGAGAAGGTGAGGCCGTTCTCTTCGGGTATCCACGGCTGAAACGCCGTGGCTCAGTTGCAGGTGGTGTACCTCGTCGTGGCGTACACTAAGGCATACGGTATCCACGGCTGAAACGCCGTGGCTCAGTTGCAGGTTCAAGAAGGGCCAGAAGCGCGGCGGCAAGGTGGATGGTATCCACGGCTGAAACGCCGTGGCTCAGTTGCAGGTCGTGTCAGTCGCTCCGCTGACGGCGGCTATTGTGGGGTATCCACGGCTGAAACGCCGTGGCTCAGTTGCAGGTCCGGCTACCCATACCTACTAGGCTTACGGAGAACTGTATCCACGGCTGAAACGCCGTGGCTCAGTTGCAGGACTCGCTTCGCCGCCAGGAATGTTGACCTTAATCAGTATCCACGGCTGAAACGCCGTGGCTCAGTTGCAGGAGTTTCCTGAGCAGGTATTCCTGGTGGATCTCGTGGGTATCCACGGCTGAAACGCCGTGGCTCAGTTGCAGGAGTTTCCTGAGCAGGTATTCCTGGTGGATCTCGTGGGTATCCACGGCTGAAACGCCGTGGCTCAGTTGCAGGTTGTTGGTGCTGCGGACCTCGATTTCCAGAGCGTCCGTATCCACGGCTGAAACGCCGTGGCTCAGTTGCAGGACCCAAGCATGCCCGATGCCACCAGGGTTAGCGGAGGTATCCACGGCTGAAACGCCGTGGCTCAGTTGCAGGCCCTGGAACTCGCCGTAACCGATGCAGATTCGCTGTGTATCCACGGCTGAAACGCCGTGGCCCAATTGCCAGGTCAGGAGGCCCTTGCCGCGGTCATGGCCCTCACCGGGTCAGGATTGCGGGAGCAGCCCAAGATGAGTACCTCGTAAGGCTAGCGTATAGGGCCCGGCTGATGTTACTGGTACCCTCAGGTATCTGGGCATTCCTACTTCATACCAACGCCCGCTCTCCCCGCAGCATTAGCAAGCTTCTGGGCTGCGATGCCCTGACCGAGTCGCGGGGCTTTCTGAAGAGTAGGCAAGACGGCGACACTGCCATCTGGATCTGTCGCCGGCACTCTGCCGCTCGGCTTCGTCGACGAACAGTAGCTCCCACAGCCTGCGCGTAGACTCGGGCAAGGTCCTGGGACCGTGGTAGTCTTCGAGGAAGACCTCGCCGACTTTTTCTCTTCCATACCGTCTGAACAGCCACATGATTTGCTCCCAGCTGCCGCGAGAGAGGACGGTCTTGACGACGAGGGCGGCATGCTTGTCATCATCTATGGTCTCGAAGATGTAGTTCTTGAACACACGGGAAAACGAATCGGGCAGCTTCATGATCAGGGCTCCCCTCAAGGTACTCAAGCGCAAGTTGGGTTCACTGGCGCGGCGTCGCTCATCGAGCTGTCGCGCCCGTCTGCTGTTCAAGAAAACCCTTCACTTGCTGGCGGAGAAACGCTTCGATGGTGTCAAGCGTGACGCCTGGCTGACTAACCAGGCGCAGCTCCGCGTAGACATCCTCAAGGTCCTTGGTGTAACACAGTTGTTCCAGGAACAGCTTGGTAGAAAACACGCGCTCTCCTTCAATAATGAACTTCATTGTGGCGTCATCGATAATGCTGTCCAGCGTTGCCATCCCGGACTGGAGCAGGAAATACAGGTCCACATAGTCGCGGGCCGTAGCGCGCCGGCCCAGTGCATAGGCTTTCATTGCGGCTATCTCTCGAGGGTCAGCGAGGCTTATGCCCCGCAACTCCGGCAAAATGGTTCCCGCGTCTTTGAGTGGGTGCAGCAGAGGAAATGGATAGCCGATGAAAGACGTCTTTATTCCCATGATGGTCCACGTAACCTGCGTGGCTTCTCTCAGATCCGGGCTGGCATCGGCTTTGCCGAACAGCCGCTCTATTTCGCGTGCGATGTCAACGCCGGTCCAGAGGGACTGTTGAAAAAGTCGGCTGGACACAGGAAGGACAAGGAAGGTGGCGAAATGGGGGTTGTAAGAGAGACACCGGGGGTGCGGTAATGCTCGTTGGGCCGGATGAGACGAAGCGGCATCGTCTTT
>JABLXB010000010.1 GCA_013178305.1 Bacillota bacterium
AGACGTGATCACCGTGATCGAGTACCTGGCCGAGACGGCGCCGTGGGTGCTGCTGCAGCTCCAGGAGCAGGGCCTGCTCGTGATCGAGGACCACCTGCCGGCGGGTACGGCCCGGCTCATGGATCATTCCGCGTGGAATAGGGTCCGCGGGCGGGTCAGGCAGGTGAGGCACCGGTGACCCTGGCCGAGGCCAAGGGGCTGCTGCGCAGGTGGTTCCGCGCGCTGGAGGCCGCGGCTGCAGGGTTGCCCCAGCGGTCGGCCGATGTCATCCTGCCCGGCCCGGGCAGGGAGTCGCACCGGCCCGGGTCGCCCACCGAGCTGCTGGCCATAGCCCGGGTGGCGGCCCTTGAGCCGTGGCAGCAAGTGGCGCAGGCGTACGCTCGCCTGTCACCGGTGCACCAGGAGGTGCTCTGGCTGCTCTACGGCCTCGGCGTCGGGCTCCGGGATGTGGCATATCGCCTGCGCATCAAGTACAACCGGGCAGTGGGCCTCAAGGATCGGGCTCTGGCTGCGTTCATCACATCCCTCGGCGAGCGGATCGACGAGGACATCGAGGTGGGTGCTTGACTGATCGATCAGAATCCGCTATGTTGTGATACGATGGCGAACTGCGCCCCGAAGGGCGCGGTTTCTGTTTTGGTGAGGGTCTGGCATGCCCAGCAAGTGGTCCGAGGACCAGATAACCGAGGCCCTGGCGATCGCGGCCGCCGTCGGGATCCGCGAGGCGTCCCGGCGTACGGGGGTGCCGCTTGCAACCCTACACCGGCACATGCAGAGGGCCGGCATTGCGAGCGGCAACGGAAACGGCAAGAGCGCCCCGCGGCGACCGCCCGTGCAGGTCATGGCCGAGGTTATCCAGGCGCGGGTGGCGGAACAGGTGGCCCGGCGGGTCGCTGAAAGGCTGGCCGAGCGCCTGGAGAAGCTGGCGGACCGGCTCTACAGGCTGGCCGAGGAGGCAGTGGCCAAGGTCGAGGTTGCGATCTCGGACCGCGGTGAGCCACACGACCGCGACGGCGCGGCGTGGGTCCGGGCACTGGTGGGGGTGATGGCCCAGGCGCTGGACAAGGCGCAACTGCTGAGCGGCAAGCCCACGGCGCGGCCGGAGGTGATGCAGAGGCATGAGTATGACATCACCCAGCGCATCATTGCCGACCCGGACGCGGTTGCGCTTGCCGAGCAGCTTCTGCAGCGCGCTGCGGGCCTTGACCCCGGCCCACTTCGCCTGGACGGCGAGCGGGGGCCGGTGGATCCCGTATAAGCACCTGCTCCTTCTCAACCGCAAGCTCGTGGACGTGGCCGCCGGCAGGATCCGGCGGCTCATGATTTTCCTGCCGCCCCGGCACGGCAAGTCGGAACTGGTGAGCCGCTACTTCCCAGCGTGGTTTCTCGGATGGTGGCCGGACGAATCGGTGATCCTGACGAGTTACGAGGCGGATTTCGCCGCGAGCTGGGGCCGGAAGGCGCGGAACCTGCTCGAGGAGTGGGGGCCAGTTCTGTTTGGCGTTCGGGTCTCGGACGAATCCGCAGCAGCCTCGCGGTGGAACATCGCCGAGCACGAGGGCGGCATGTACACCGCCGGCGTCCGCGGGCCCATCACGGGCAAGGGCGCCAGGGTGCTGATCATAGACGACCCGGTCAAGAACGAGCAGGAGGCGATGAGCAAGGCCTACCGCGACGCTAACTGGGACTGGTACCTGGCCACGGCCTCGACCCGGATCCAAGAGAACGGCAGCATCGTGCTGGTGATGACCCGCTGGCACGAGGACGACCTGGCCGGCCGGCTGCTGAAGGCGCAGGAAGAGGGCAGCGACCGGTGGGAGGTCCTCAGGCTGCCGGCGCTGGCCGAGGAGGATGACCCTCTCGGCAGGGCTCCTGGCGAGCCGCTGTGCCCGCAGCTCTTCAGCAAGGAGACGCTGGAAGGCATCCGGAGGCGCTCGGGGAGTTACTGGTGGTCGGCGCTGTACCAGCAAAGGCCGCAGCCCCCGGGCGGCAGGATCTTCAAGCGGGAGCACTTCCGGTACTTCCGCGAGAGCGGCGACATGTACGTCCTGCTCAGGCCCGATGGCGAGCACCGGGTGCCGAAGGCCGAGTGCTGGTCCTTCGCGACCGTGGATCTCGCGGTGAGCACGAAGCAGACGGCAGACTACTTCGCAGTCGGCGTCTGGACGGTCACTCCGGCCCGGGATCTCCTGCTGCAGGAGATCGTGCGGACCCGGCTGGAGGGGCCGGATCAACTCCCGCTTCTCCGCCAGGTCGCCACGAAGTGGCGGCCGGCGTTCATCGGCATAGAGAGCCAGCAGTACCAGCTCGCGCTGGTGCAGAGCGCGGTGCGGGACGGGCTTCCGGCTAGGGCGCTGCATGCGGACCGGGACAAGGTTGCCCGGGCCCTGGTCGCGGCGGCCAGGTACGAGGCCGGCGTGGTTTACCACCGGGCGGGGGCGGACTGGCTCGGCGAGTACGAGGACGAGCTCTGCGCGTTCCCGACCGGCGAGCACGACGACCAGGTGGACGTGGCCGGCTACGCAGCCCTGTGCCTGGTGGACGCGGCGGTGCCCGTCGTCGCGCCGGGTGGGGTAACTCGGACAAGCGTCTGGAGGCGGTAAGGTGGCGGACCGCAAGGAGATGTTCGCGGAACTGGGCGTCACGGGGCTCAAGCGCTGGGGAGGCACGGTGGCCGAGGAGTGGCTGCCGGACCTCAGCGGCGCCAGGGCCGCCCGGGTCTACCGCGAGATGTCGGACAACGATGCGGTTATCGGCGCGATCCTGTTCGCGCTCGAGATGCTCATGCGGTCCGTTTCCTGGCGCGTCGAGCCCGCCTCCAATGACCGGCGGGACCGCGAGGCGGCCGAGTTCGTGGAGCAGTGCCTGCACGACATGTCGTACTCGTGGGAGGACACGCTCTCGGACATCCTCACCATGCTCACGTACGGCTGGAGCTTGCTGGAGATCGTGTACAAGCGCCGCCTGGGACCCGACAAGGACCCGCCGAGCCGGTACGATGACGGCCGCATAGGGTGGCGCAAGTGGGCCATCCGGGCCCAGGACACGCTCTTCCGGTGGGAGTTCGACGAGCAGGGCGGCATCCAGGGCATGTGGCAGCTGGCACCGCCCGATTATCGCCTGGTGTTCATCCCCATCGAGAAGGCCCTGCTTTTCCGCACCTGGACGCGGCGCGGCAATCCGGAAGGGCGCTCGATCCTGCGCAACTGCTGGCGCAGCTGGTACTTCAAGCGCCGCATCGAGGAGATCGAGGGCATCGGCGTGGAGCGCGACCTGGCCGGGCTGCCGGTCGTGTGGGTGCCGCCGCAGGTGCTCCTGCGGGAGACGGATGCGGATAGGATGGCGTACGAGCAGTTCCGCAGGCTCGTCACGCAGATCCGGCGGGACGAGCAGGAAGGCGTGATCATGCCTCTCGCGTACGACGCGCACGGCAACAAGGTATACGACCTGACCCTCCTGTCGACCGGATCCCGCAGGCAGTTTGACACCTCGGCCATCATCACCCGGTATGAGCAGCGGATCGCCATGACCGTCATGGCCGACTTCCTGCTGCTCGGCCACGACAAGGTGGGCTCGTACGCGCTGCATGCGGACAAGTCGCACCTGTTCGCCCTGGCGGTGGAGGCCGTGCTGGACTCCATCGCCGCAGTCATCAACCAGCACGCCATCCCGCGTCTGCTCAGGCTCAACGCGTTCGACGGACTCAAGGGCACGCCGACGCTTGTCCACGATCCCGTCGAGCCGCCCGACCTCAAGGAGCTGTCCGAGTTCATCCGGAACCTGGCCGGCGCGGGCATGCCGCTGTGGCCCGACGAGGAGCTCGAGCAGCACCTGCGCAGGTTGGCCGGGCTGCCCGGGGAGGGGCCGAAGCTGTGAGTGCCGTCCTGAAGGCCCTGCCCCTCCCGCGGGACGAATTCGCCCGGGTGATCGACGAGCTGATTGAGAGGCGCGCGCGCCGGGTGACCACCGTGGTCTTGTCGGCCATCGACTGGCTCCGCGAGGAGGTCGGCGGCCGCCTGCAGGACGTAGAGGCCGTGGCTGACTGGGAAGAGTTTGCGAGGCGGTTGCGCGAGATGGAGCGCGAGCTGGCCGCCACGGCCGCGCAGGCCGCGGAACAGGCCTCCAGGCAGGCCGGCAGGCCGCTGGCGTTCGACCCGGCCACGATCCGGGCTGCCGAGTGGATCGCCGAGCGCGGTGCGCAAATGGTCAGGGAAATCGCCGATGAGACCAGGCAGGCGATACGCGATGCCGTTGCCCGGGCCTGGAACCGCGGCCTGGGCGTGGACCAGCTGGCGCGCGAGGTCAGGCCGCTGATAGGGCTTACCCGGCGCATGGCCCTGGCGGTGGACAACTACCGGGCCAGGCTCATCGAGGACGGCGTGCCGCCTGGACGGGCTGCCGACATGGCCGGTAAGTACGCCAACAAGCTGCTGCGGTACAGGGCCTACAACATCGCCCGGACCGAGATGCAGTACGCGGCGAACATGGGCGCGCAGCGGGCGTGGGAGTACATGCAGGCCGAGGGATTGGTCGCCCCTGATGCACAGAAGGAGTGGCTGACCGCGGCGGACGAGCTGGTGTGCCCGATCTGCGCCCCGATGGACGGCGTCAGGGTGCCGCTGAACCAGCCGTATCAAACGGCCGTCGGGCCGCTGATGGCACCTCCCGCGCACCCGCAATGCCGGTGCACCCACGCGGTGGTGGTACGCTGATGGCCACGCGAGAGTACCTGGCAAGCATCCTCGACAAGGCGAAGCAGTACCTGCCGGCATGGCTGTGGCAGCAGATCCACCAAGCCGCCGTGCCGTCCGCCGGCGGCAAGGCCCGCTGGCGCGAGCCGGAGGAGCCCGGCCCCCTGGAAAAGTTGGCCCTGGCCGAAATGCGGCCCGAGAAGCTGCGGAAGGTGGGCGACGACGAGCTCCGCCTGGCCTGGCTCCGGTTGCACCAGTGGTACGGGGCGGCCAAAAAGCGCGGCGAGGCCGTGGAGCCGATCGTGAACGCCGCTGTGTGGGTCATGGAGGAGTTCGAACGGCGCGGATTCGAGTACGACCCCGACAGCGAGCTGGTCAAGGAGGCCAAAAAGCTCCAGGGCGTGCTCAAGGAAAAGTCCCTGGAGGCGCAGCTTGAAAAGCTACCCGAGGAGATCGTGGTCCTGCCCGAATTCGTGTGCGCTGTGGGTTCGGCCGTCACTCGCCGCAAGGAGGCCGAGGACCTGGACATCACGGTGCGGGCCAAGCGGCTCGAGCGGGACGATGGTGAGTACTGGCTGGTGGAGACCAAGCATGTGTGGCTGCCGATCCGCAACGCGCTGGATCCGCAGAAGCAGGGACGGATTAGCTGGGACGAAAGCTGGCAGGGGCCGCACGACGACTACATCCCGCTCTACGACCTCGTGCTCCGGCGCAAGCAGCGCATGGAGCGCAAGGTTGTCAAGGACGCGGCCCAGAAAGCCATCCGGCCCGGGCAACGCTTCGCTCCTGAAAAGCCCGAGATGGCCGGTGTTACCGAATACTTCTCCACCGACGAACTCTGGCCGTGGGTCAAGAAGAAGCTGGACGCCGGAGCGAAGCTGGTCGGCGAGGTCAAGTTCGACGGCTTCCGGGCGATCCTCAGCCGCAACGGCGACAAGGTTTCGGTCTGGTTCGAGGACGCGCGGGAGGACCGTGCCGGAGCGCTGCCGGCCCTGGTGGAGGCGGCCAAGCGCTCACCGCACAGTTCGTTCGTGCTGGACGGCGAGATGCTGGGTACACACCGCGGCAGGATCGTTCCCCGCACGCAGCTGATGGGGCTGCTGTCGGGGGAAATCGATTTCGAGCCCCTGTACTGCGTGTTCGACTGCCTGTACTTGGACGGCGAGGACCTCAGCGAGCGGCCCCTGTTCGAGCGCAGGAAGGCGGCCGAGAAGGTCGTTGAAAGCCTCAAGACGGATCTGGTCAGGATGTCCCGGGCGGTGCCGATCGAGGACCGCAAGGACCTGGAGCTGGTTGGCAAGTGGGCCGCCAGCCAGCCCGGCTCCGAGGGGCTGGTAGTCAAGGACGTGACGAAGCCCTACCGCTTCGGGGGATCGGACGACTGGGCCAAGTGGAAGACCGTCGTGGAGCTCAAGGTGACCGTGCTCGGGGTCGAACGCACCGAAAACGGCTGGACCTACCGGTGCGGCCTGCGCGAGCCCGGGGACTTCGAGAACGTCACCGAGTTCCGCGGCCAGCGCTACGTGGACCTTGGCAAGACGTTCGTGACGCCTGAGAAGGTCGCCTCCGAGGGCGATACCCTCAACGTGCGGGTGGAAGAGCTGATCATCCAGCGCGAGGACGGCGGCCTGAAGCTCGCCTGGGGCAAGCCCACGGTGGTCGGGCCCGACCGGTCCCGGCCGGCGTACACCGCCGCGCAGGCCGTGGACGTGGCCAGGCGCGGCCACGCCCTCAAGGAGGAGGTGGCCAAGGCGGACGTGCCCGGGCGCGGCCCGAAGGGCGCTCCGATCGCGTTCGTGGGCGCGTCGCCCGGGCCGGTGGAGGCGGCGCGGCGCGAGCCCTTCGTAGGGCCGTCCGGCGAGACGCTGCGCGCCCTGTACCTTGAGCCGCTGGGCTTGCGCCGCGACCAGGTGTACCTGACCAATGCGGTGCCGCTGTACCTCACTGACGACCAGGGCAGGGTCAGAGAGCCCACCGATGAGGAGATCGCCCGGTGGCGCCCCCGCCTCATGGAGGAACTCGACCGCGTGCAGCCGGCACTGGTGGTGGCGCTGGGCCAAAAGGCCAAACAGGCCCTGGGCGACCGGGCCGATTTCGTGCTGCCCCACCCGATGGCGGTCAGGCGCTTCGGCGACTCGGGCGAGGTGGCGCGCAAGATCCGGCAGATCAAGCAGGCTCTCGAGCGGGTCAGCAAGGGCGGCCTCGAGGAGGGTGACACCCGCGCGGAGGTCTCCGCGAAGTGGTGGGCGGAAAACTGGCATCGGATGTTCCCGCCCGATGGCAAGGGGCGGTTCGTGTACCACCACCACTGGCGCGGGTTGTCCGAGGATGAGGTCAAGCTCGGCGAGGACGAGCTGCTCCGCACGGACCACAGCCTGCACGGCGACCTGCGCCTGGAGGCCCCCGAGGAGCTCTGGGGCTTCACGGTCTTCTTGGGTACCGCTGAGGATAACCGGAAGGCCGGCGGCGACCGGTTGATCAACTTGCCCGAAGGAGACAACCTGCAGGGCGCGTTCAAACTCGCGCAGCCGAAGGCATGGCTGGACGTGGCCCGGGAGAAGCCCTACGTCTCCGAGCCGGGTGGTGTGGGCTCCACCTCGGAGAAGTACGCCAAGTTCTTCGAGGTGGACCGCGGCACTTACGAAGTTGGCGTCTGGCGCGAGCACATGATCGAGATCTTCCTGCACGGGCAAAAGCTCAAGGGCCGCTTCTTGATCCAGTACGCACCCGTGGCCGGCGGCCGCCGCGTGTGGATCGTCGACCGGCCCAAGGACCAGACGCCGTATGCCGAAAGCAGGAAGCTGGAAGACGTGCTCGAGGAGCTGCGGCAGAAAGACCAAAGGTGGCTGGTTTGGGCGAAGCCCGGTGAGAAGCCGAAGCTCATCGACGTGCGGACCGGCCGGGTCGAAAAATACGCTGACGTTCCGATCCTCAAGGTCGATCGGGTCAAACGGGTCGTGTACGGCGTGGTCCTGGACCCTTACTCCGTCGACAGCCAGGGCGACTGGGTGCCGCCGGCGGACGTCGAGGAGACGGCGCACGGCTGGATGGCCCGGTCGCGGGTCATCGGGCTGCAGCACGGCAAGAAGGCCAACGCGGTGCCGGTAGAGAGCTGGCTGGTGCCTTACCCGACGGAGGAGGACTACCGGAAGGCGATGGAGGGCAAGCCGCACCGGATCTACCGCATGAAGCTGGGATCCGACCGGGTGCACTCCGGGGCCTGGATCCTGGGCACAAAAATCCTGGATGACGGGCTCTGGAGAGACATCGAGGAGGGTCGGCTGCAGTCCTACAGCATCGGCGGCTTTGGCACCCGGGTGGCGGTGGGCAGGTCGGCCATGCCGGAGGTGCAGGTGATTGACATCGGAGTTGATGCGGCATGAACAAGCTCACGGGCCTAGATGTGGTCGAAGTCAGCCTTGTTACCAGGGGCGCGAACCGCAAGAAGTTCGCGCTCTTCAAGTCTGAGGAGGGAGAGGCCGTGAACACAGAAATCCTGAAGGCCGTACTCGAGACGCCGCTGGAGGACGAGCAGAAGGTCGACGAGGTCCTCAAGGCGGCCAAACTGTCGGAGAAGGCCCAGAACGCGGTCAAGGGCGCCCTGCGGCTGCTCAACGCGTACCGCGAGGAGCTGCCCAAGGATGTGCTCAAGACCCTTGCCGACCTGGCCGGGTACGAATATCCCGCTCCCAAGGAAGGCAAGGACAAGTACGCCTACCCAGCGCCAACGAAGAAGGCCGATGGTAGCTGGGACTTCTCGGGCATCCCCGAGGGAGTCAGGCCGATGGTGGAGGCGCTGTGGAAGGAAAACGAGGAGATCCGCAAGAAAGCCGAGGACACCGAAAAGCTCCTCAAGGCCGAGCGTGACGAGCGGCTGCGCAAGGAGTTCATCGCCAAGGCTGCGGGCTACAAGCACCTGGCGGTGCAGCCTGAGGAGTTCGGCCTCGTGCTGAAGGCCCTGGCCGAGAAGGCGCCTGAGGAACTGGCCAAGATCGAGGCCGTGCTCAAAGCTGCCGATGAAGCCATCGGGCAGGGCAAGCTGTTTGCCGAGGCCGGGCGCGGCGGCGAGGGCGCCGGTTCGACCTGGGCCAAGATCGAGAAGATGGCCTCCGAGATCGTCCAGAAGGACGGCAAGATGACCCGCGAGCAGGCCATCGCCAAGGTGCTCGAGGAGCACCCCGAGCTCTATGACGAGTACCTGCGCGAGCGGGAGAAGAGGTGATCTGGCGTGGCTTACGAGATCCCTGTATTCGACTTCACGCTTGAGGCCGCGGCCGACCTGAGCGCGAGCCAGTACCGGTTCGTGCGGGTCGACGCGAATGGCCGGGCGGCCCTGTGCGGCGCCGGGCAGCCGGCCGTCGGCGTGTTGCAGAACAAGCCCAGCGCTGCCGGCCAGGCCGCGCAGGTCCGCGCGCTCGGGATCACCAAGGTCGTGGCCGGGGCCGCAATCGCCAAGGGAGCTCTGGTCGCGTCGGACGCCAGCGGCCAGGCTGTCGCGGCCACCGTAACGACCGCCAACACCACTACTGGGGCCCTTACGGGCAGCCACGTTGCCGGCATCGCCCTCGAGGCTGCAGCGGCAGCCGGAGGGGTGATTTCCGTGCTGCTTCTGCCCATGGGCGCAGTGCCTGGCACGGCGGCCTGACGCTGAGGGGAGAGTGATCTGAAGTGCCCAACCCGACCGCTTCTGACGTCCATGTCAACACCCCGCTGACCAACATCTCGGTGGCGTATATCCAGCGGGCCGAGCGGTTCATCGCGGACAAGGTGTTCCCGATCGTGCCCGTGGAAAAGCAGTCCGACCGGTACTTCCGGTACGACAAGTCCGACTGGCACCGCATCCAGGCGGCCAAGCGTGCCCCCGGTACCGAGTCGGCTGGCGGCGGTTGGCGGATCGACAACACGCCGACGTACTTCTGTGACGTGTACGCGGTGCACAAGGACATCGACGACCAGACCCGCCAGAACGCCCAAAAGCCGATCGACATGGACCGCGACGCCACCGAGTGGACCACGCAGCAGCTCATGCTCCTTCGCGAGAAGATCTGGGCCGAGAACTACATGAAGAGCGGCATCTGGGGCACCGAGCTGACCGGCGTGGCGGCCACCCCGGGCGCGGGCCAGTTCCTGCAGTGGGACCAGGCGAACTCCACGCCTATCGAGGACGTCGAGAATGCCCGCATGGCCATCGCGCAGCAGACCGGGTACGTGCCCAACGTGCTGGTCCTGGGCCCGCACGTGTTCTCCGCCCTGAAGAACCACCCGTCGATCCTCGACCGCGTGAAGTACACGCAGCGCGCCGTGATCACCACGGACATCCTGGCCGGCCTGTTCGAGGTCGACAAGGTGCTCGTGCCCATGGCCGTGATAGAGACCGCGGCGGAAGGCGCTCCTAGCAACATGCAGTTCATCTTCCCCAAGGCGGCGCTACTGTGCTACGCCGAGCCCAACCCGGGCATCCTCAAGCCCTCGGCGGGCTACATCTTCGCCTGGACCGGGCTGTTCGGTGCGGGCGCGTACGGCAACCGCATCAAGCGGTTCCGCATGGAGCACCTGGCGTCGGACCGCATTGAGGGTGAGATGGCTTTTGATGCCCGCCAGGTAGCGCCTGACCTCGGCGCTTACTTCGCCAACGCGGTGGCGTAACGACCATGTACGTCGCAAGGCGCAGGCTGAAGGTGGGGACCGGCTTCATCGAACCCGGGGAGCCGGTCCCCGAAGCCTCTTCGTGGAAGACCCTGCGGGCCCTGCTATCATGCGGCTGGCTCGAGGAAGTGCCCGACCCGCCCGCCGGCCAGGGCCAGGGAGTGACTGCCGATGGTGTGGAGCTACAGCGGCAACCCGGCGTCGAGCCCGAAGGATCAGGTGCGCTTCTTGGTCGGGGACACGCTGGCGGACGACCCGCTGCTCAGCGACGAGGAAATCGAGTTCGCCCTGGCAAGCGAGGTTAACACCTACCTGGCCGCGGCCTTCTGCTGCGAGGCCATAGCGGCCAAGTTTGCCCGTCAGGCCGACGTGTCCATCGGCGACTACCGGGAGGCCGCCAACCAGAAAGCCGAGGCCTACCGCCGGAAGGCCGAGGATCTCAGGATCCGCGCGCTGAGAGCCGTCGCGCCCTACGCCGGTGCTCTGACGGTGGCCGACAAACAAGCCCTCGCGACTGATCCTGGCGCCGTGCAGCCGGCGTTCCGAGTCGGCATGCACAGCATGGAGGCATAGCTGTGGGGCTGGAGCGCCTGCTGAACCAGACGGCTACCATATTGCGGAAAGCCGAGGTGCCAGACGGCATCGGCGGTTTCCAGGACACCTGGCTCCAGGTCGGCCAGGCCAGGGTAAGGCTATCGCCGGTCCGGGGCCAGAAGCTCATCCTGTACCAGCAGGCCGGCTTCCGGGTCACTCACACGGCCTACGCGCCGGGCGACGCCGATATACGCCCGGGCGACCGGCTCCAGCTGGGATCGCGGCTATTCCATGTGGAATCCGTACTGAACCCATCGGAGATGGGGCATCACCTAGAGATCCTGTGCTGGGAGGCGATCCAGTAATGGCCGGCGCATCGGTCCGGCTTGAGGTCCAGACCGACCAGGTGTTGCGGGAGATCGACCGAACGCTGGCCCGGCGGACCTTGGACGCCTGCCGGTACCTGGAGCACGAAGTGAAGCGGGTTCTTTCGGGGCCGCGGCACGGCCGCCGCTACCGCAAGCCGGGCACCATCCGGGCCTGGTATACCGCCTCCGCACCCGGCGAACCGCCTGCGCAAAGGACGGGCAGGCTGCGCAGCTCCATCAGGAGCCGCCTGCTCGCCCGGCGGTTCCTGTGGTACATCGGCGAAGTCGGCACAGACGTCGAATACGCGTCGCACCTGGAATTTGGCACCAGCCGGATGGAACCCAGGCCGTTCCTCAGGCCGGCGTACGAGCGGAGCCGGGCTGCCATCCGCGAGATCCTGAGGGGTAGAGCATGAAGCCCGTACTGCAGGCTATCTACAACGTGCTGACCCAGGACCTTGAACTGGCCGGGCTACTCTCAAGTTACGGGGGCAGCCCGGCAGTGTTCCTGGGCGTTGCTCCGGAGAAGGCCCAGCCGCCCTATGTGGTCCTGCACGTCGTCTCCTGCGTGCCCGAGGATCCGCCCGCGCTGTCAAGGATGATCCTGGCTGCGGATGTGTTCGACAGGAGCAACAGTGCAGTGAAAGCCCTGCAGGTCATGGCGCGGATCGAGAAGCTGCTCGATTACGCCAAGCCGGCCGCGCAGGGGCTGACCATCGCTTCCGTGCTCAGGGATTTTGGCGAGCTGGTGCCGGAAGACGACCGGGAGATCCAGCATGGCCACCTTGAGTTCACGGTCCTGTTTGGCAGGGAGGACATCTATGGCTGATATTGCAATTCTGACCAGCGTGTTCTACCAGCGCACGGCGGAGCTGGACGGCGAGGACCGGGTTATATGGGGCGGGGCGGAACGTTACCTGCTCGAGCTGTGCCGGCTGCTGAAAGAAGATGGCCACGCGGTGCGCGTGTACCAGGCTTGGTCGGGGCAACAGGTCGTCCGCAAGGAGTATGCGGGCGTGCCTATCTATCTGCTGCCGGCCGCCGATAACTGGCAGCTGCACACCGCTCCGAGCCTGAACCTCATCTTCAACGACCTCGCATTGGGCGCAGACCTGCGAATCTACTTCGCCACCTTCCTGTGCTGGCCGGAGGTGCGCCGGCCGGCGATATCCATATGCCACGGCATCTGGTGGGACTACCCGCACAGCGTTTACGGGCGGGCGTCAGCGGAGGCGAGGTTGGAATTCCTGCGGCGCCACCTTTACGGTGTGACGGCACCGGATCTCTGCGTGGCGGTCGACGCCAACACGCGGAACTTTGTAGCGGCCTACAGCCCCGGGTCGGAAGTGAGGATCCGGGTCGTACCGAACTTCGTGGACACGCGCGTGTTTTACCCGCGCCAGGAAGAGGCGACCTGGGAGCGCGTCCGGATCCTGTTCCCACGGAGGCTCGCCGCCATGCGAGGACTGAACGACGTCCTTGCCGCGGCTGGCCGGATGCCTGACTGTGATTTTATTCTGTGCGGCCAGGCCCATGACCCTGAAGCGGAAGAGTTCGCCAGGCATCTGGCGGGCACTAGCCAGGCGCCCAACGTGCGTTTTGAGTGGCACACGCCCGACGAGATGCCGGAAGTGTACCGCCAGGCCGACATTGCGGTTATCCCGACCCGGGCGGCCGAGGGTACTAGCCTGGCCTGCCTGGAAGCCATGGCATCTGGTTTACCTGTCGTGGCTACGCCGGCGGGCGGCCTCCCGCAGCTCATCGTGCACGGCTACAACGGCTGGCTTGTGGACCTGAACCACGGATCGCTGGTACCCGCGCTGGCGTATCTGGCCAAGGACCCCAAGCTGCGGGCGCTGTTCGGCAAACGGAACCGTGAGATCGCGGTGGCTGCCTTTGACATCCGGCGGTGGCGCGCCGCCTGGAGGCGGGCTCTCCGCGAGGTGCTGAAGGAGGGAAACAGAGGTGCCCAGGCACGGCATAACCAGCACGACGGTTAAAAACATGGCGGTGGGCCCGGGAGCCCTATACCGCGGCTTCCAGAACCCCGCCTCGCCGGGTACGCTCATCGGGGCTACCACGGAGGGCAATGTGGCCCGCGTGATCCGCGAGTGGTTTGTCCCCGAACTTGACGGTGCGCTCGGCGAGCTCAAAGGCGCCAGGCGCTTGGTCCGCGAGATCCCCGAGATCCAGGCCAACCTGGTCGAGATGACCCTGGAAAACCTGCTGATGGCGTTGTCCGGTGCGCAGGCAACGCCGTATCCGGCCAATACCCCGACGCATGACCTGATCACGAGCGCCGGGCTGGTATCGGACGGCAATTACCAGACGATTGCGCTCGTCGGCGATCTGGCGGGTTCTAACCAGCCGTTCGTGTTTGTGGTGAAGAACGCGCTGATCGTCGACAATGCCGAGTTCACCTTTGGCGACCGCCGGACCACTGGCCTGCGGGTCACCTTCCGCGGCCACTATGATCCGGCGAATCCGAACCTGCCGCCGTACGAGATCTACCGGCCCAAGATCGTCTGAGGTGAGCTGAATGGCTGAAGAGAGTGCCTTGCTGCAGGATACGCCTGAAGTAGAAATCGGCGGACGGAAGTACAAGCTGCGGCGCCTGCGGACCGAAGATGTCTTCGCGGTGTCCCGAATGATGACCCGGGCTCTCTCCAATGCCGGGCTGAATCTGATGGCCCTCGGTGACTTAGTGGGAGGCTTTCGGGTTATAGCCGGGTTGCTGACCGACGACTTGGCCGACTGGTACGCCTCCCTGCTCGGGGTCAAGCCGTCGGAGTTCCGGGAGATGCCGCCCGAGGCCGCGCCCACGGTGCTGGAGGCGCTCGAGCGGCATCCGGACTACCGCGCTTTTTTAGCCAACGTCTACAGGCACCTGGAGCTCCTCGGCTCCGTCTTAGTGAGGCCTTTGACCTGATCCAGCAGCGGTACGGATGGACGGACGAGCAGGTCTTGAACCTGCCGTTCGCCCGGTTCGTCGAACTCGTGGAGGTGTGCGCGAAGGCCAGGCGGGAGGAACTGCGCCGCCTGGCCTTCGTGGGCTGGCAGGTACACGCCGCCATGGGTGGCACCTTGACCTGGCAGGAGTATCAGCACGCCCTGGGGCTTGACGACGACGAGACGCAGGCCGAGCACGTGGGCAAAGAGGAGGCGCTTGACCGGGCAAAGTCGGCGCTGGAGCGCTTGACGAGCAGCGGATGGCGCGTGGAGGTCCTCGAAGAGGATGCCGCATGACGAATTGATGAGGCTAAGCGTCATAATCGATTCCAACGCCCAGGCCGTCGTGCAGCAGCTTGGGCAGGTGGAGCAGGCCGGTCGCCGCCTTGCCGGCGTGCTTGCTCCTGTTGCCCAAACAGCCGCAGGCGTCTTCGCGGGCCTCGCCGGCTATGAGGGCTTCCGCCGGGCGCTGCTGGCCATTGCCGACACCGCGATAGGCATGAACGCAAGGCTGGAGCAGAGCCGCATCGCGTTCGCCAATATGCTCGGGAGCGCCGAGGCGGCAGAGAAGATGCTCCGCGGTTTGCAGGAGTTCGCCGCCAAGACCCCGTTCGAGTTCCCGGAACTCCAGGACGCGGCCAGGCGCATGCTCGCCCTGGGATTTTCGGCCGAGGAGATCCTGCCCGTCCTTCAGGCCGTGGGCGATGCAGCGGCAGGCCTCGGGCTCGGCGCACAGGGGGTCGACCGCATTATCCTGGCCCTGGGCCAGATGCAGGCCAAGGCCAAGGTGACAGGCGAGGAGATGCGCCAGCTCACCGAAGCCGGGATTCCTGCATGGGAGATCCTTGCCCAGGCCATCGGCACGACAACTCAGAAGGTCATGGAACTCGCGGAGAAGGGCGCGATCCCGGCCGACCGGGCTATAGCGGTCCTCGTGGAAGGCATGCGGCGCAGGTTTGGCGGCATGATGGAAGAGCAGTCGCGCTCCTGGACGGGCCTGCTGTCGACCATCCGCGACAATGTCCGGCTCCTGATACAGCGGATAACCGAGGGCATGTTCGAGCGCGGCAAGGCTGTCATCCAGTGGGTCAAGGACCTCACCGACAGGCTCCTGGAGGCCTATCAGCGTGCGGGCTTCCGAGGTGTGCTGGAAGAGCTGGTCCCGCCCAACCTGCAGCAGGCGCTCGAGAGAGCCGTAGATGCGGCCCGCCGGCTTGCCGAGTCCTTCTCGCGCCTGGCCCAGGCGGTAGGGCCTACTCTTGGCGAGGCCTTTCGCGGCCTGCTGGAGCTTGCAGCCCCACTGGCGAGTGTCGTGGGCCTGCTCGCGAGGAGCCTGGCATTCGTCCACGACGCTGTGCGGCCGCTGGTTCCGGCCCTGGTCGGCCTGGGAGCGGCCCTCGCGGGGCTGAGGATCGCCACTGCAGCCTGGGCTGCGATCCAGGGGTTGGCCGCAGCCATGCGCACCCTGCAGACCACGCTGGCTGGCGTTCAGCTGGGCACGGTTGCCGTTGGCGGTGCCCTCGCGGGCCTGCCGGGGGCCGCTTTCTTGGCGGTCTCGGCCGTAGCGACCCTGGTAACGGCCTGGCTGTCCCTGCGATCTGCCCAGGATGAGGTGCGAGACAGCGTCGAGGCCCGGCTCCGCCAGCACGACCGTGAGATCGCCCAACAGCAGGCGGCGTACGAGGCGATCCGCGCGAGCGTGAACACCCTCGAGGAGCAAGCGCGGGTTTACGTGGAGCTCAAGCAGCAGCTTGAGAGCAAGTCACTGACGGAAGCCAAAGCGACGGAGATCAAACTCAAGCTCGCCGAAGCGGAACAACAGTTGATCGCGTCGCTCGGCGACCGCCGCAGGGCCGAGATTGAGGCCGGCGGCGCCATCGAGAAGGTGGCGCAAGCCGAGATCGACGCCCGCAAAGCGGCAATGGAAGCTGCCTTGAAGGCGGTGAACGCGGCCAAAGAAGCCAAGCGGCAACAGGTGTTGGAGGAGATCCGGGCGACGCAGAAGGAAATCGAAACGCTCAAGACAAGCACCGAGGCATGGCGGCAGTACCTCACCTGGTGGGAGAAGATCAAGGCGTGGTGGTACGGCACTCTGGCGCAGGTACCACCGGGAAGGGAGGCCCTCGCCGAACAGCTTGCGGGTCTGCCTGAGGGTGCTATCCAGCGGGCGAGGCGCGCCCTTGCGGAGCTGCAGGAAATCGGCCGGCAGCGGGGCTTGGACCAGCTCCAGGACCGCCTGGATCAACTCGGCAGTGAACTCTCGCGGCTCAACGCCGAACTCGAAAAACCATCCATCGATCGGTATGTCCCCAAGCTAAAGGGTTTCAGTTCGGCCACTGAAGACGCTGCCGAGAAAGCGAAGAAGCTGGCCGAGGAGCAGAAGCGCGTCCTGCAGGCAATGGCGGAGGACTATTCCGGCTGGATCCGCCGGGCCCTGGACGCCTTGTCCGACGAGTACGAGTCCCGCCTCCGGCAAATCGAGGACGCCACCGAGGCCGCCATCGCCCCGCTCCGGCAGCAGATAGAGGCCCTTGAGGCCGAGGCGGAAGCCGAACAGCGGCTGCGGGCGGCCGAGGAGCACGAGCGCAGGCTGCAGGAGCTGCGTGAGCAGAGGCGCTACCACGAGATCCGGACCGGCAAGGAGCATCAGAAGGCGATCGCGGAGATCGACAAGCAGATTGCGGAGGAACAGCGCCGCTGGGAAGAACAACAGGCCGAGTGGCAGCGGCAGGACCGGCGCGAGGAGCTCCAGAGGCAGATTGAGGACATCCAGAAGAACGCGGAGCAGCAACGCAGGATTCTGGCAGATCACTACGCAAAGGCCCGAAAGATCGCCGAGAGCGGGATCGCGGATACCCTGGGCATGCTCGCCGCCAAGGAGCCAGAGTTCTATCAAGTGGGCCTGCGGCTCGCGAATGCGCTGGTCTCTGGCATGGTAAGCGGCGACTGGGCTGCTGTGACCGAACTCGTGGATCAAATCACCCGGGCCGCGGTCGAGGCGAACCTGCCGCCGCCCGGGCGGGCGCCCACTGCGGTGGTGCCCAGCGGCAAATACGAACTGGCCGGCGAGCGGGCCATCATGTGGTCCCGCGAGCTGGCCCAGATGCTGGGCGTGGACATCGAGTGGGACGAGGCCCGCAGGATGGTGCGAATCGGCGGGAAGTGGTTCAAGCCGGCGCGCATCGAGGAGGGCAAGTCCTACGTCTACGTGCGCGAGGTGGCCGAGGCCCTGGGCCGCCAGGTGGTGTGGGACGAGGAAACGAAGAGCATCCGGATCTACCACGAGGGAGGTTACGTGCCGGAAACGGGCCTGGCGTACCTCCGCGCCGGGGAACTTGTGCTGCCGCCCAGAACGGTGGCCGAGTTCAGTCTTGCCGCAGCGTCGATACAGCGCGTGGGCGGGCTAGTCGAGACAATGCTGGCGAGGCCTGCAGGATTGCGCCCCTCGGTGGAGGTCCGGATAGACCGCGTCCTTGAGGTCCACCAGATGGATCTGGCTGACGGGCTGGATGCCGAAGTGCTGGGCGGCGAGATGGCCCGGGCCCTGCAGCTGACCCTGAGGAGGGTGCGATATGCCGCTGCACCTGTATTTTGACAAAGCGATGACCAACCAGATCTCCGAGGGCACTATGGCTAACCCGGACCAGGTCACCGGCGACGGGCAGGCCGGGTTCACCCACGAGCTCGCGCTGTACTTGGGCAACCCGTCTACCACGAAGCGGTACGAGAACGTGCAGATCACGGCAGTGAATGACGATGCCAACGTGGACATTAAGTACGCACCAGACAACGCCGGGGCGCCGGGAACGTATGCTGACGTTCTCAGCGTGGGCGCAGTGTCTGCAGGCGGTGTCGTCAAGATCTGGCGGAAAGTCACGGTCGCGCCTGGCCAGGTAGCGCAAAACCGGGTGAATATCAAGCACCGAGTTACCGGAATCGAGCTTGTGGTGTGAGGTGAGTGGCAATGGCATGGGAGCTTCCAGCCCCGCCTTGGCCCGTCGATGCAAACGGCGTTCCATATATCACAAGTCCAGATACTTCTGGCAAGCATACTATCCCAGGCAGCGTATGGTTCAAGGATGAAGCCTCCGGGCTGTGGGTGCCCGTTTCGGCATCCAAACCGCTGCCTACGCAGCCGGCTAATACGGTGCGGACCGTCATCACCGGCGTCAAGACGGTCACTGCTACGGCGGCGGAAATCTTTGCCGGCGCGTCACGCCTCGCTGGCCGGCGCTTTATGGCTGTCTGCAACCAGAGCGCATCGATACGGATACGTATTGGCGGTTCTGCCGTTACGCAGCAGAACGGCTTCCCTCTTGAACCAGGAGCCTTGTTCGTATTCTGGTTCGACCCGTCGGTCGACGTGCCGGTCTATGCTATCTCTGAAGGATCGGCCGTGGATGTCGCGGTTATGGAATGGTGACCGGGGGGTGGGCTGCATGGCTGTTACTTATTCATACAGCGTTCAGGACATGGGCGACGGAACCATTCGATTGAGCCTACAGTGGCTCGACGGCGGCACGGAAATCGTTTCCGGCGTGACGCACGTCAAAGGCGATATGACTGCTGCCAAGGCCTACGCGCGCGTGTTTGCTGAGGACTTGCGGCGGAACTTCGCGGAGCGGTTTCCGCCCGAGCCATTGCCCATGCCTGAAGGGGGCGTGATGTTGTGAGCGTTTACGTTTCGGGCCGGTATCGATCCTATGAGCTCCTGCGCGATATCGTGGCCGTCGAAAATGCCTTAACTACCGCCTTCCTGCGGCAGGGAGCAATCACCGATGTCGTACAGCAACGCGATTGGACCAGGCGCGTTGAGGAGCAATCGCAGGCCCGTAACACGGTCCTGTGGGACGACCTCGGGTACCCGTCCGTCATGGTTCGGTTTCCCGCGTACAGCCTGGATGAGCTCGGGCTCGGTTGGCCGAAACGGCCACACCCGGCCTTTGTTCTAGGCGGCGCAGTTAAGCCCTATGTATACATCGGCAAGTACGAAGCATATCGCGTGGGATCCGGGACAACCGCTCGGGCCCTGAGCCTGCGCGGGCTGGATCCCACAACTAGCATTACGTTCGACGATGCCTCGGCCGCCTGCCGTCAGAAAGGCACAGGCTGGCACCTCATGACAAACGCCGAGTGGGCGGCTGTTGCCCTTTGGTGTTGGGCGAAGGGCTATATGCCGCGTGGCAATTCCAATTACAGCCAGAGCAGCGATGCGCCGGCGGAGCGAGGGGCGCCGGCCTGCATCTACAGCAACCTCTCCGCTCGGGTTGCTACGGGATCCGGCCCGATGGCTTGGTCGCACGACGGCAGCCCCTATGGTATTTGGGATCTGAATGGGAATGTGTGGGAGTGGGTTGCTGGGTATCGTCTTGTTGCCGGCGAGATTCAGATTATCAAGGACAACGATGCGGCAGCGGCGGATCTGTCCGCAGCAAGCACCGCCTGGCAGGCGATCCTGCAGGATGGCAGTCTTGTTGCGCCTGGTACAGCGGACACCTTGAAATGGGACTCGGCGCTGCCCCAAGACGACGATGGCGTTGTCGATGTCGCCGGGAAGCCGCAACTCAATACCACGCTTGCGAACCCGGCACCCGCCACCTGGGGCGATACGACCTACCAGGACTACAACTACTCCACATTCGATTCGCCCCTTGTGGCGACTGGCGTTGCGGTGCCCGACATCCTGAAGCAGCTCGCGATCTATCCGCATGCAGCCAGCCTGGCCGGCGACGGGTTCTGGTCGCGGAACTACGGCGAGCGCGTGGCTCTTCGCGGCGGCGACTGGAACGTCGGCTCCAGCGCGGGGGTCTTCGCGCTGGGCCTGTACGTTCCGCGGTCGTACGTGAACGTGTACATCGGCTTCCGCCCCGCGTTTGTTGCGTAAATCTGGAATCTGGCTTTCTGGAATATCTGGGAGGAAACCAGTGAGCAGCGAGGACCTTAAGATTCTCCAGAAGGCATATGACATGGTGCAATACGGATACACTGTGCTGCGCCAATTTCCCAAGTCCGAGCGGCATGTTCTGGCTGCGGAAATGAGGTCAACAATGGTTCAGATCTTGCGGCTCATCATCGTGGCAAACCGCCGTCGCCAAAAGCTGCCGGTGCTTCACGAGCTCGACGTGGCACTGGACCTGCTGCGGCTTTACATGCGACTCGCTAAGGACCTCGGTTTCCTCCCGTTCCGCCAGTACGAACACTGGGCGAAGCAGGTCAACGAAGTCGGCCGCATGGTGGGCGGCTGGATCAGGGCCGCCGTGGCCAGCGGCCATTAGGTTTCAGGGGGAAGGGCCGCACTGCGTGGCTCTTCGCGGCGGCGACTGGAACAACGGCTCCAGCGCGGGGGTCTTCGCGCTGAACCTGAACGATCCGCGGTCGAACGTGAACGTGAACATCGGCTTCCGCCCCGCGTCTCCCCGCCGGCCCGAAGGCGCGTGCTCACGGGCACGCGTCCAGCGCTACGGGGGAAACGGGGCCCTTCCTCCTCGCCGGGCCCTGTGGCAGGCGAAATACATGAATTGCCGGGAAGGCGGCTAGTAGGCCATACTGGCCGAACGCCGCCACGCCTGGCCCCCTTTCAGGGGAGGGGTCGGCCTTGAAGCGCTGGGGAAACCTCTACCCGCGGGTCTATGACTTCCAGAACCTCTATGAGGCGTACCGCCGGGCCCGCATAGGGCACAGGTACGAGCCAGGTGTGCTCGCATTCACCCGCAACCTCGAGGAAAACTTGATCGCGCTCCAGAACGAGCTCATCTGGAAGACGTACCGGGTCGGCCCGTATCGGGAATTCTACATTTACGACCCGAAGAAACGGCTTGTGGCCGCACTGCCGTTCAGGGACCGCGTTGTGCAGTGGGCTGTCTTCCGAGTGATCGAGCCGCTGTTCGATCGCACGTTCATCCGTGATTCCTACGCCTGCCGGGTCGGCAAGGGCACCCATGCGGCAGCAAGGCGGCTGCAGTATTGGCTGCGGTACCTGACGCGGCGGCATCCGCGGGTTTACGCGCTGCACGTCGATATCTCGAAGTACTTCTACCGGATCGACCATGCGGTCCTGAAGACCATACTCCGGCACCGAATCAAGGATAAGGACCTGCTCTGGCTGCTGGACGTGATCATCGACTCGGGCGAGTTCGGGCTTCCGCCGGACGCCGCTGGGTTCAACGGCCCGCGGATCCCGGGCGTCGGTCTTCCAATTGGCAACCTAACTTCGCAGCTGTTCGCCAACATCTACCTTGACCAAGCAGACCAGTTCGCGAAACAGCGGCTCCGGCTCCGCTGGTACATGCGATACATGGACGACATTCTCGTTCTGCATCCGGACAAGCGGGAACTCCGGTGGGTCAAGGATGAGCTGCAGGCATTCCTCGAGGAGCGCCTGCGCTTAACGGTTAGCCCCAAAACTTCCATCCGACCAATCAGCGATGGCATCGATTGGGTTGGCTACCGTATATGGCCCACGCATTCACTGATCCGCCGCCGCACGAAGATTCGGATACGGCGCCGCCTTGCCCAGTGCCGGCGCTTATATGCCGCTGGGCTCATGCCCTGGCAAAAGGTACGTTCGGTCGTCATGTCCTACCTCGGCCACCTGCGCCACTGCGATAGCTATAACTTGCGGCGCAAGGTTATCGCCACCCTCACGTTTACGAAAGAGGGCCTGTCTCAGTCAGCGGCCCGAGGTGCGCAATGAGCAAGGTATATTCTCTCACAATGCCGGGTATTATGGTCGCGAACCGCACCATCTTGGCCGACACCCGCCAAGTCCTCTGGGTGCCGGTTGAGGTGAACGCGGA
>JABLXB010000011.1 GCA_013178305.1 Bacillota bacterium
TTTGCCTGCGGCTTCCTCCAGATTCCACCTCACAGTGGACACCCTTGCCGTCCGGCTAACAGTTCCCCCTGTCGGGCCTGTATGGGACTCTCACCCACTAGTGAACGCGCCCTGCCGGGCGCACAACAGTAAAGCCCGCCTCCTCGCCCTGGGGAGGCGGGCGCTAGCGCCGGACCTAGCGCGGCCCTATGATCAGTTTTATTGCCGTACGTTCCTCGCCGTCGATCTGAATGTCCGTGAAGGCCGGTACGCACACCAGGTCGATTCCGCTGGGCGCCACAAACCCTCTCGCTATTGCAACCGCCTTGACCGCCTGGTTGATCGCCCCCGCCCCGATGGCCTGCATCTCGGCCATTCCGCGCTCTCTTATCACGCCCGCCAGTGCCCCAGCAACCGCATTAGGACTTGACTTGGACGAAACCTTGAGCACTTCCACCAAAGGTGCTCCCCCTCCTCATATGTCTGAAGTGCTGGTCCTTGATAGGGTCTGGTTGGTGCGCGCGCTTTTCTGCCTAACTTTTATACTACTACCAGTTTCTGCATTCTGCAAGCACTGTTATCCGGCCAGTCCTCTAATCATTCTCTAATTAGTATTCTTCTGATGCTTCTGGTTTTCCCCGTAGTTTCATCCGCCTCGATAACCACTGCGGAGAGCTGCCGCGGCCCCTTGGCTACCTCGAATTTCACGGGGATCTGGGTCAGAAAGCGGTCGAGTACGAGGTCGGTCTGGATCCCGATAATGGAATGATAGGGCCCAGTCATGCCCACGTCCGTAATATACGCGGTCCCACCGGGGAGCACCATCTCGTCCGCTGTCTGCACGTGGGTGTGCGTGCCAACCACCGCGGTCACCTTCCGGTCCAGGTACCACCCCATCGCCACCTTCTCGGACGTCGCCTCGGCGTGAAAGTCGACTACGACCACGCGCGCTTCGGCCTTGAGCCTGTCCACCTCGTCAGCAAGTTTCCTGAAGGGGCACTCGAGGAGAATGGTATTGAAGACCCGGCCGGCGGCGTTGACCACCGCCACCGGCGAACCCCCACCATCCACTATGATGGAGCCCTGTCCCGGGGCTTTTCCCGGGTAATTGAGCGGGCGTAGTATTCGCGGCTCGACGTTGATGTACTCGAGGAGTTCCTTCTTGTCCCAGACGTGGTTTCCCATGGTGATGACGTCGACGCCCGCGCCGAAAATCTCGTCCGCAGTATCGCGGGTAAGACCTATTCCTCCGGCAGCGTTCTCGCCGTTGGCTATGACAAGGTCAGCGCCGGTCTCCCGGCGCAGCGACACGAGGTGCTCTTCCACCATCATCCTGCCGGGCCTGCCGACGATGTCCCCAATGAACAGGATTATCAAGGCTTACATCCTTTCACGACCGCAAAGCGAGAACCAGGGGCGGCGCCCCTGGTCCGGGTTTCACTTGTTGAACACCACTACCCTGCCTTCTTCTCTGAATGCTATGATGTTCCTGTCCTGCCGGCAATCCTTTACGTCCTGGAGCATCTCGTCGATTATCTCTTCCTGGACCAGCAGGTCTTCCTCCATGATGTTGTCGTTCCTGTCCGCCGCCAGGAGGCCACCGAACATTTCCCTGACTATCTCGATGACCAGGGAAATCTCCTCCTGGGTGAGCGTGTCGACGTCCCTGCATACTTCGAGTACAGTAATGTCCCCGAAGTCGGTCCGCGATACGTCCACCGCCGCCGGATTCCTGCCCTTGAATTCGCCGTACGCCTCGACGCTCATCCTGACGCGGGCTTTCAGGCGCCCGAACCCCTCGTCGTCAAGGGGCTTCGTAAGGATGAACGAGAACTTGATCGCCTTGTCATGCGGGTCGAAATTGACGCTCGACAGTTCCGGATACCGTACGAGCACCGAGATGAGCAACCCTACGCCCTTAGAGCTCTCGTCCCTCTTCGCCAAGAACGCCACCCTCTCAACTACTGCTGAAACTTGATTCTTCGACCCGTTCCGTAATCCTGCCCTTTACTTGGCGTACTCGATAGCACGCGTTTCCCGTATCACCGTCACCTTGATCTGACCCGGGTATTCGAGCTCGGATTCAACCTTCTTCACGATGTCCCTTGCCAGTTTGGTGGCGGTGAGATCGTCTATCTTCTCGGGCTTCACCATGATCCTTATCTCGCGGCCCGCCTGGATCGCGTACGCCTTGTCGACCCCGTCGAACGAGTCGGCGATCTCCTCCAGCTTCTCGAGGCGCTTGATGTATGCTTCGAGGGTCTCGCGCCTGGCGCCGGGCCTTGCGGCGGACACAGCGTCGGCGGCCGATACCAGGAAGGCGAGCACGGTCCTGGGCTCCACGTCGCCGTGGTGCGCCTCCATCGCCTGGATGACCTCGTTGCTCTCCTTGTATTTCTTGAGGAGGTTTATACCTATCTGAACGTGGGAGCCCTCCACCTCGTGGTCGACTGCCTTACCGACGTCGTGCAATAGGCCCGCGCGCTTGGCCACCGTAACATCGCAGCCGAGTTCCGACGCCATGGCGCCAGCCAGGTGTGCGACCTCGATGGAGTGCTTCAACACGTTCTGACCGTAACTCGTGCGGAACCTCAGGCGCCCGAGCAGCTTGATGATCTCCGGGTGCATCCCGTGCACGCCGGCCTCGATGGCTGCGGCCTCCCCCTCCTCACGGATCTTGGCGTCGACCTCTTTTTCCGCCTTGTCCACCATCTCCTCAATCCGTGCGGGGTGGATCCTGCCGTCGACTATGAGTTTCTCGAGCGCGAGTCTCGCGACCTCACGCCTGATAGGGTTGAACCCGCTGAGGATGACGGCCTCGGGGGTGTCGTCGATAATGAGGTCGACTCCGGTGAGCGTCTCGAGCGTACGGATGTTCCTGCCCTCGCGGCCAATGATCCTGCCCTTCATCTCGTCATTCGGGAGCTCCACCACGGACACCGTGGCTTCCGCAACGTGATCCGCGGCGCAACGCTGGATGGCCAGCGAGATGATGTCCCTCGCCTTCCGTTCGGCCTCTTCCTTGGCCTGCGCCTCGACCTCCCTGATCATCGCCGCCGCGTCCTGGCGAATCTCCTCTTCGACCCGCTTGAGGAGCGACTCTCTCGCCTGTTCGCTGGTCATGCCTGAGATCTTCTCGAGCTCGGAGATCTGCCTGGCCCTTACCTCGGAGACCTGCTCGTGGAGCTTCTCGAGCTCCTTCTCGCGCCTGCTGAGATGCTCTTCCTTGCGCTCGAGACCGTCGAGTTTCCTCTCCAGCGTTTCCTCCTTTTGCATCAGCCTGCGCTCGAACCTCTGAATCTCCGCCCTTCTCTCCCTCGTTTCCCTCTCTACGTCCGCGCGAAGCCTGTGAACCTCGTCCTTGGCTTCGAGGACCGCCTCTTTCTTGCGCGCGTCGGCCTCCTTGCGGGCTTCGTCGATTAGCCTGCGGGCGGCCTCCTCGGCCGAAGAAATCCTCGCCTCCGCGAGCATCTTCCGGACGAACACACCTATTACCACGCCAACGACGAGAGATATGACTCCAACCAGAACCGGATTCGTAGACACGTTCAAAGGCACGCTGTTTCACCTCCCCTGTAAAAGCAAACCGGCCGAGTCGGGTGACTCGGCCTCGAACTACATCGCATTGGTTGTCCAGGATACGACCGTGTATACCGGACGCCGCCGGGGCGCCGGGTGAATTATATGGTAAGGTCGCAAAGACCCTGAAATAACCGCGGTTTCAAGACACCGAGAAATGTCCCGATTAATTTTAGCCTTAGCCGTATTGAGTGTCAAGTCTCTCCCATGTCTCCGTCAGTGACGTTCAGCGTTTCGGCGAGGGCCCTCGCTATTGCGGCAGGCCGGAACCCCCTTCTCGCCAGATATGACCAGAGCCGCCTCTCCTGTGTCTCGCGGTCGAGCCGCGAGTACACGCGCAGCCTCCTGCTCGCGACCTCCAGTGCTGCCCTCGTTTCCGCATCAGGCGGCATTACCGTCTCGCTGACCTCGGCGGCCAGCCGTGGTTCGATGCCCCTGCCGATGAGCCCCGCCCTCAACCCGTTTGCGCCGAGGCGGGCTACGCCGCTCCCGCCGCCAGCGCGGAGAGACGCCCATTCCGTGGCGAATCTTTCGTCATCGAGGTAGCCCAGTTCCTTCAAACGGCTTTCGGCCTCGCGGATCTCTTCCCCCGCGAAGCCCTTGCGCTTGAGCGCGGCCTCGATCTCGGCGACGGACGCCCCGCGCCTCCCGAGGATCTCCACCGCCGCTTTCAACGCCTCTTCCGCGCGGTTCACACGTCCTGCGCGGCCTCGTCGCTGGCGGCCGCCGCCTTGACGGTCCCCAGCTTTAGCTGCTGCCTTATACGCCCCTCTATCTCCGCCAGCAGCTCCGGGTGCTGCCTGAGGTAATCTCTGACGTTGTCCCTTCCCTGGCCTATACGGGTTTCGCCGAACGAGTACCACGTGCCGGTCCTCGTGATGATCCCCTGCTCGCAACCGACGTCGACCACGCATCCCTCGCGCGATATACCATCGCCGTAGATGATGTCGAAGTCGGCCTGCTTGAAGGGGGGCGAGACCTTGTTCTTCACAACCTTCACCCTGGTGCGCGTCCCGATGGTGTCCGTGCCCTGCTTGAGGGTCTCGATCTTGCGGACATCCATCCTGATCGACGCGTAGAACTTGAGCGCGCGCCCGCCCGGAGTGACCTCGGGATTTCCGAATATCACGCCGACCTTCTCCCTTATCTGGTTGATGAATACCGCCGTGGTCTTGGACTTCGATATTGCGCCGGTAAGCTTGCGCAGTGCCTGCGACATCAGTCTTGCCTGCAGCCCGACGTGGGCGTCGCCCATCTCTCCCTCGATCTCGGCTCGCGGGACCAGCGCGGCCACCGAGTCCACGACCACAATGTCCACGGCGCCGCTCCTGACCAGCGCCTCGGCGATCTCGAGCGCCTGCTCGCCTGTGTCCGGCTGGGAGATCAGGAGGTTGTCCACGTCGACCCCGACCTTTTTCGCGTACAGCGGGTCGAGCGCGTGCTCCGCGTCGATGAACGCGGCTATCCCGCCGCCGCGCTGCGCCTCCGCGATGATATGCAGCGCAACAGTGGTCTTCCCCGAGGCCTCGGGGCCGTATATCTCGACGACCCTACCCCTGGGAACGCCGCCGACGCCCAGGGCGATGTCCAGCGTGAGCGCCCCCGTTGGGATGACCTCCACGCTCATCTTGGCGGACGCCTCGCCGAGTTTCATTATCGAACCCTTACCGAACTGTTTCTCTATCTGTACCAGGGCAACTTCAAGCGCTTTCTCCTTTTCGATCACCAGTTCCCCTCCCAAGGGTCCACCGGCTGGCAACCCTTCCTAAAATACAAGTATACACTCCGCCTCAATCACTAGGGAAGATCCCAGGAACGTACCGGTTGATATACAGGGCCTTTGGGCGCCAGCGTACTTCTCATGAGGTGAACGGCGGAGACTTCCATCGAGCCCGTCGCGCGGTCCTTGAGAGAACTCAGCAACGGCGAGAGCGCCCCCGCCCCGCCCGGGCTCCGCACCCTGCCCAGCGTCAGGTGGGGCGAGAAGGCACGCTTCTCCCCCGGGAACCCCTCGGACTCCAGCTCGCGCTCCACATCGGCCGCCAGCGCCCTGAGCTCACCGGCCCCAGACGTAACCCCCAGCCACACCACCCTCGGCGAACCCGCCGAGGGGAACGCCCCGACGCCCCCCAACGAGATGGAGAATCTCGACTTGCCGGCCAGCGCGCGGTGCACGGCCCCTTCCGCCACCGCCACGTCCGCCGCCGAAATCTCGCCCAGGAATTTCAGGGTGAAATGGAGGTTCTCCGGCTCCACCCATTTGACGCCGGCGCCGGTCTTCCGGAGGACGTTCACGACCTCGATGACGGGCCGCATCAGGTTTTCGGCGAGTCTTACGGCCACAAAACAGCGGACGGTCGTCACACCCTCGCACCCGCCTTTGAGAGATAACGCCACAGCATCGCGAGCGCCTCCTGAGAGGCGCGCCATTTGATGTCACGCCTGTCGCCCCAGAGGCTCAATCCCCTGTGATAGGAACCGTTAGGGCCGGCTATGGCGATGTGCACGGTCCCGACCGGCTTGGCTTCCGAGCCGCCGGACGGTCCAGCGATACCGGTTATCCCGATACCTATGCCGCTTCCGGTGGCACTGCGCGCCCCGTCGGCCATCTCCAGCGCCACTTGCTCGCTGACAGCCCCGAACCGCCGCAGGGTCTCTTCTTTCACACCCAGCTCCCCGACCTTGAGATCATTACTGTAGGCCACAAATCCGCCGAGAAAGTAGTCCGAACTCCCCGCCACGTCGGTGACGCGGTGCCCCACGAGACCTCCGGTGCACGACTCCGCAAGCGAGAGCGTCAGGCCCAGGCAGCGAAGGCGTTCGCCGACCGCGGCCTCGAGCGTGCATTCGTCGGCGCCGAACACGAACTCCCCCAACCTCGACCTTATCTCGGCCTCAACGGGGTGAATGAGCGCCTCCGCCTCATCCTTCGAGCGGGCCCTCGCGGTCACCCTCAGCCGCACCTCGCCGGGGTAAGCGTACGGCGCCACCGTGGGGTTTGTGCCGGCCTCCATGAGGTCGCGGAGCTTATCCTCCACCGCGGACTCCCCCAGGCTGCATACCTTCAGGACGCGTGAGTGGATGATCTCGGCACCCGCGCCTCGCCCTATCAGGTACGGCACCACGTGATCCTCGAACATCCGGGTCATTTCCTGCGGCGGGCCGGGAAGGAGCGCTACGACCTTGCCGCCCTCCTCGACCACGAGGCCGGGGGCCGTACCCCGTGAATTCGGCAGGACACCGGCCCCTTCAATGACATAGGCCTGCCTCCTGTTGTTGTCCGTGGGTCTGCGACGCACGCGCTCGAAGAAAGCCTCTATTTCCTCCCAGACGTCCGCATCAAAAACGAGACGCCTCCCGAGGACGGAGGCGACGGTTTCCCTCGTCAGGTCGTCCATCGTGGGCCCGAGCCCTCCCGTCGTTATCACGAGGTCGGACCTCGCGAGGGCTTGCCTGATGACGCCGGCGAGCCGCTCGGCGTTATCCCCCACGACCACGTGATAGTAGACGTTGACCCCCAGCGACGCCAGCCGGTCGCTCAGGTACTGCGCGTTGGAGTTGACTATCTGGCCGAGCAACAGCTCCGTGCCCACACCGACGATCTCAGCTATCAAACTGGAACACCCTCTGTGTGTGCTTCACGGGGCTATCCTTTCGCGGCTCAGGCTCATTATTCCTTTACTGCGGTCAGTAGCAGCCGGGCTGCAATACCCCTGCGATCTTCCAGTCTTTAGCCATGCCGTCCGGCCAGGTACTCATTCAACCTGGCCTTGATCTCTTGCCTATCCGTGAAATCGCGGATTGGGATCACTGCAGGTGCCGCTCCCGCCAGCACACCCACCAGACTCGGTGAAGCCATGACGATGTCGGCCCCAGCACCTTTGGCCGTGCTGACATCGGTAGCCTCGACCTTAGCTTTAATCCTGAGCTCGGCCAGTACATCCTCGACGTACATCCGGAGCATGAGGCTGCTACCCATTCCCACGCCGCAGACAGTCAGGATCTTGAGTGGGCTTGGCCGCTGCATTGGGACCACTCCCCTCTCAGCAATCGGTGAACAACTAGATAACGTGCCAGCGCGACCGGTACCGCTCGATATACGCCGCATTGGCTTCATGTCCACCCGGCACGTTCCCGCTCGTCCAGACAGGTGGATGAATGCCGTGAAGCGCCAGGCGGGAAGCTGTCTCGGCCACAAGACTATTGCAGATGGCGGCGCAGGCCACCGTTGACAGCGGAGCCACCCGGGGCGCTCCTTCACATATCTCAATTGCAGCATCTCCATATGGCACGCGATTGTCAATAACCACGTCGGCTATCTCGTATAGCTTCTTGCCGCTGGAGTGTCCCGGAGGAACAGCGCGCGAATGTACGAGAGAGGTGATGCCAATCACCTTCAGGCCTCTCTCCCGTGCGGCCAAAGCCACATCGACCGGAGCGGGATTCTTCCCGGATTGGGAAATCACAAGGACGACCTCTCCGGGCCGGGCATCGTGGTGAGTGAAGACAATTCGACCGAAACCCTCCAGGCGTTCGAGATCGCTGGATTTCATGAAGCCTCCCAGCGCCGTCAGGTCTGCGTCCAGAATCGGGCTGACTGGAACCAATCCGCCCGCTCTCGCGAACATCTCCTCAGCCAGAGTATGGGAGTGGCCGGCGCCAAAGACATGCACCATCCCGCCATCCAGAATCGTTTTGGTAATCAGATCAGATCCAGCCTTGATGTTCTCTGCCTGCGTATCCCTGATTTCCTTCAAGGTGCTGCAGGCCAGGTCAAAGTAGGTAAGAAAGGCCGACAATTGCTTCCCTCCCCTTCCGAACAACGGCGGGGCGCCAGTCCGCGAGGCGACCCTGGCGCCCCAGGTCCATACATAGGAAATCGCTACATGAATAGCGCAAGTAACGGCTTGAAGACCAGGATCAGGATATACCAGTCGGGGTCAGCCATCAAGGCCAGCTGCGAGGCTGTGGTAGATAGCATTGGAGCGGTGATAGCCTGGCCGAAGGCGAGGAGTGCACCCATCAGTGCTCCACCCAGAATGGCGCCCCTGATGCCGCCCGTGGAGTTGCCGAACACGCCCGCCGCGCCGCCGGGGAAGAAAAGCTGGATCATGGGCGGAATGATCACCGCAAAGCCCGTGGCCCCGAAGACGAGCATGAGGACCAGGAACATTGCCGTGGCGGACAGGAACCCAATGATCACGCCCATCGGCGCATAGTTGAAGACGATGGGGCAGTCCAAAGCCGGCTTGGCGTTGGGCACTATCCTGGTAGCGATGCCTCGGAAAGCGGGGACGATTTCTGCAAGGATCATCCGTACGCCAATCAAGAGTACAGTAGTTCCGGCGCCAAACTTGAAGCCCTCAAGTAAGGCGTAGATGATGTAATTCATGGAGCCAGCCTGCTTGGAAACAAAACTCTGGCCGGCGAACAGGGCAGCGATCACCGCGACCAGGCTGACCACCACGCTCGTTCCAACCGTCACGTCCTTAATGAAACTGATGTTTTCCGGCAAAGTAACCTTCTCCGTACTCTGCTCGGGCTTACCGACAAAGCGCCCAAGGACGCTGGCCAACCACGCTCCCGAGGACGATGTGTGGCCGAAAGCCACAGCACCGGACTCAGTCACTCGGGTCATTGCCCGATGGATGAAAGCCGGCTGCAGCGTCCAGTAGAGGCCCATGATGACTGAGCCGACCACCACCATGGACGTCATGGAGGCGTTGGGGGAGACCTCTTTCATCACTGCCAGCATGACGAGTGAGACCCAGAACATCAGGTGACCGGTGAGGTAAATGTACTTAAAGGGAGTAAGTCGGGCAAGGATCACATTGATGAGAAATCCGAATGTCATGATTAGAGCGGCGGCACCGCTGTATGTGGCCATGAACTTGTCTAAACCCATCCCCTTGTCAGGCACGGGAGTGATGCCGAACGCTTGCTGGATGATTGGTGTGAAGTTGTTCAAAGCCTGCACAATGACTCCGGCGCCGATCACCAGGATAAGAAACCCGGCCATAGTTTTGATCGTACCCATGACAGTGTCGCTGAAGGATTTCCGCTGAGCAACTAGCCCAACCATTGCTACAAGCGCTATCAGCACCGCCGGCTGCCCGAAAATGTTGGTCGCCAGGAAGCTAGCAATGGCCTCAAACGTTGACATGCTCGTCAACCTCCTCTTTATTCGGTTCTTGCCCAGACACGAGACATCGCTTCTTGACAAAAGGCCGCTGGGGTCCGAACACACCACGGATATCAGCACTGACGCTCGCCGGAAAGATTAGGCTTACTCCCTTTATCACCCCCTCCCGAGTCGGCTCGGAGGATACCAAGTACCTGACTCTTGCTTCGAGCGTGCCGGAGACCCTTGACCTGCTCCCTGTTCCCGAGGATCCGGGCCAGGCGCGACAGAGCGTTCAAATGAGAATCGTGGTCTATCGCCCCGAAGGCAAAGACCAGATGGACCGGATCATTGAGCCCGGCTCCAAACATCACTGGGGAGGCCAACTGTACAAGGCTCATGCAGATGGTCTTTACGCCGGTCTCAGGGCGGGCATGAGCAAGCGCGACCCCCGGCACCACCACGACGTACGGACCCATCTCCCTGATCGTGTCAACCATGGCCTCAACATAGGAGTCCACCACTCCTCCAGTATCGACCAGGAGCCTGCCGGCGGCGCGAACTGCGTCTTCCCAACAACTCGCAGTCACTCGAAGTCCAATGGTTTCCCTGGTAAGGAGATCAGTGAGCATCGGCCTGCCTCCTCTGACAAGCTCACCCTGCAGCCTGGATATGTAGTGGAGTAGAGCAGCGTGGAGCCTATCAGGGTCAGTGATTCTTGCATGTTTGGCTACTAGAGATGTAATGTCATCCACGACCGCCGTTGTCAGCGACCTATCGGGGTTCCTTTCGCCGGGGAGGCGAACAGAATATGGAGGCGCAGCATTCCTCCGTTCCCTGCCGGCATCGTGTGGCTTATTCGTCTCAGTCAAACGCAAGTCAACCAGGAAAGCGGACACCCTTGCCACGTCGGGCGGTGGCAACAGTGGATTAACGTACAAAACCGGCCCAAGTGCGGTGGGTACCGGTACGGTGCTGATGATCAGGTCAAAGGCTCTCCTGGAAAGGCTCTTGGCCTGCCGCAAGGAGTGCACACCTGCGATCTCCAGCAGGGGAAATTCGGTGTTCAGGCGCGAGGCCAACAGGTTGGCAGTCCCCACACCAGTTGCGCAAACTACCAGGATTTTGGGATGACCGGAAGTGATACCCGAGCCACGCGAGATGCGTTCAACAGCCGCGCCCAGGTGAATGGCAACGTAAGCGACCTCGCTCTTTGGAAAGACTACCCCGATCACCTCTTGTAATGCCTGGCAGGCTTGCTTGGCCGCCAGACAGACAGCCGGGTAGTCCCGCTCTATGTCAGCCTCGAGTGGGTTCACGATTGGGGGCATTCCATTTACCAGCCGGTGGACCGCAGGGCCAAGATGCAGGGCCAGGCCCGAGATCAGCTTATCGTCCTGCGAAAGCGGTAAACCCAGTATTCGCTCGGCTTCTCGGGCAACACGCCTGGCCAGTTGTTCCACCGCCGGCGCTTTCTCGGCCACTTGCACCCTCGTACCCTGCAAATGCAGGCTGATATAATCAACCTCCGCTTCGGGGACGGTCACGCCGAACCTTCTCTGAACCTTTTCAGCCAAGCCCCGAGCCACCTCGAAGAATGACGAATCCCTGAGGGTGGCTAGCTGCCCCTCAGGCATCTGGATGCAGCGTCCGATCTGGAGGCGCTTCACCGCAATGGCCAGATGAATCACCAGTGCTGCGAATGCGGTATCGGCAAATTGTACCCCTAGATCGTCCTGCGCCGCCAGAACACATTGCTCCACGAAACCCAGGTCAAACCCATTGAATAACGAGAAAACCTCCGGTTGCAGTTCTACACTTTCTCGTGGTGGCGGCGAGTCCACGTTCTTGCCGCGAGGGGGATCCAGTGGATATTCGGGTCGTCGGTAACTGTCGAGCATCCGGAGTATGTCGGCGGTATCCATACCGCCGAAAAGGAGATCCAGGACAGCGCGTCGCAGGTTAGTCTCGCTACCACACACCCGGTAACCCTGCTTCACCAATTCAAGGCGGAGATCGTAGCTATCCAGCCATTTCCTGGCTCGAAGCAGATCTCTCGCTACTGTCACCTTGCTCACTGAGAGCCGCAGAGCGAGCGTGGCGCTTGACACCGGTTCACCGTGACTGAAGAGGGTCAGGAGGACGGCCCTGAGCCTTTCTCGTGGCGACAGAATGTAATGCTGCGGTGTCAAGCTAGCCAGGGCGCCAAGGATACCCGTCCTGTCAGCATCAGCCCAGACTCCAACCCGCGGCCGCTTCCCCAGGCGTGGGAAGCCTCGTTCTACCAGCCAATCGTCAATGGCTTGAAGGTCATAGCGTACTGTCCGCTTGCTGACTCCGAATTGCCGCGCCAATTGGCCTACGGTTACCGGACCAGGGGCATTGGTCAGATGGCGCAGGACCTGGGAGGAGCGAGCTTTCAGATCAGCCATTGCCATTTTCCCTCTCGTGATATGTGGCAAACTGAGAGCAGAACGAGAACCATAGCATGCTACGTAAATTGCTGACTTCTCACCACGGAAGTGGTTTCCCTCCCGCTCCCGAGGCAAAATGTCTTGCCCTAAAAATGAGGCAATCATGAAACCGCACTGGTAGGATCTCACGACCCCGGAGATGACGGAGGGCCCGGCGCCTGCCGGGCCCCTCAAGACCTGTATGTCCCCCGTCGCGACTCCGCTGCCTATCCCGCCCCGCGAAGTCGTGCGCGGTTGCGCTGCCTGAGCAGGCCTGCCACCCGCGGCGGCAGCGAGATGGGTTTACTCGCGTGCCCGCGCGACAGTATGCGCCTCAGCGCTTCATTCTCCATCCTCTCGGACTCCAGCAGCATACCTGCCACGTTCTCAACTTCGCGTCTATACCTCATCAGAATGTCCCGCGCCCGTTTCTCGGGTCCGTTGATGGTCTGCGCCACCGCGCGTGCCAGCACCTCGCCAGGTATCGACTGCGGGTCGATTATTCCGAGCGGCGAGATCCCCGTCAACACGATGCGCCTCGCCAGGTGCACGGCCCTCTCGAAATCTTCGGCCGCTCCGGTGCTGCGTGAACCCGACACCAGCTCCTCGGCAAGCGCCCCCGCCACCAGCACCGATATCTCTTCTTCGAGCTGTTCCCTGGCATAGATATACTGCTCGTCTTTCGGGGCATTGCGCACGTAGCCCAGCGCCTGCCCGCGCGGCGATATCGTGATCGACGCCACGGACCCCGGCCGCAGGCACTCGCCTACTATGGCATGGCCGGCCTCGTGTATCGCAACCCGCCTCAAGTCCTCGTCGGTCGGTCTCCAGTCGAGCTTCTCCCCGAGGATTACCTTGTCGATGGCCTCCTCGAGATGGCGTTGCTCGATGAGTTCCTTGCCCTCTCTCATCGCAAGGATCGCCGACTCGTTCGCAAGGCTTTCGAGGTGCGCCCCGGCCTCGTAAGCGCGGGGTCGAGCAGGTCCGCCCTGTTCGTCGCCGCAATCACCAGAATCCTGACGTCGTCATCAACCGACAGGCCGTCCATCTCCACCAGGAGCTGGTTTCGTGTCGTGTGAATAGTGGACTTCTTGAGTGCACACCTCGCAGCAGGTAACATCTCCCCTGCCCTGCGGGAGGCCTTCGATGCGGCGGAGGCGGAGACTTTGCGGCACGACGGGACATCATCGCGAAAGCGCACCGCAGGCCCCTTGGGCGCCGTTCCGGCAACTCGGGACAAAGCCGACCCCGATCAGCTTGGGCAGGCCGTCCGAGTCTCTGTCAGAAGGGCAATAGCCATCCGGACTGACAGGATGGTCAAGGAGTACCGCGAGAAGGCCGTTACGTGGAGTTCCACGCATTATAGCTCCGCTCGGCCCGTGACTACTGTCAGATGGGATATGCCAAGGTATGGCGGGCCGAGACACACAAGGTTCTCCTTCCTGCGGATGAACTGGCCGTCCGCCAGGCTGTACACCTTTGCTTTCGGCAGCGTAGGCACAACCGAGAAGTCAAAGTCGGCCAGCGTTTCATCGACGGAAACCTGGCAGCCCGCAATCGGCTCCGCAGACGGTGCTCCCTCCTGGACTCAGCTTCTTGCTCAAGACAACTCAGCAGGAACTGAGTGGGGGCTGTCCCCTTGTCCATTGCCTGCCGGGCAAGCTCACGATAGCCACTGCGTACACCAGGCAGTTTCAGTTCTTTGCAGTAAAGGTCAACCAGGCCTTCGACAGCTGTCTGGTCGGGCGTCATGCTCCCACCCCCAGGAGCCTGTCGTAATCCTGTGGATTCCCAACATCGACCCGGAGAGCCAAGAGGTGCTGCGGTGTGCCGGCGCCGGCGCTCAGATCAGGTTCGGTCCCCGTTCTGTTCAGCAGTTCCTGCCGCACCTCATCGGCCACCACGCGCCCCTGCCTGATGGCCCGGGCGAGCACCTCCAGGATATCTTCCTGCTCAAAGTCACGGTGCAGCATGAGTATCTCCACGAACTCGCGATACCCGGTCGGATCCGCCTTGCTCGCCAGTTCCCGGGCCTGCTGGTACAGACTGGGCAGGCGCCTCACTACCGCGGCATGTGCTGCAGCATAGGGTTTCCGGCTGATCGCCTTCAGGTAGTGCTCGATCTTCAGGCTCGAGTTAGGGTGGTCAACTTTTTGGCGCCGGGCCTGTTGCCAAACGCTTGTTGTGCAGGATCATCTGAGCTAGAATGGAGGTAAGGATTGGCACAGGCAGGTGATCTAATAGGCATGATGGGAGTCAAGGACTTCCAGGGCAAGTTATTGTATGGCTTCTCGCTTGAGGAAAAGGTCCCCGCCGATCACCTCCTCCGGATCATCAGCAGCACGGTTGACTTCGGATTCATCCGCCGCCTCGCACGCCCGTTCTATAGCCACACCGGGGCGCCGTCAGTTGATCCTGTCGTGGTCTTCAAGATGAGCCTCATCGGCTACCTGTACGCAATCACGTCTGAGAGGCGACTGGCTGAAGAGTGCCGGCTGAAGATGGCCTTCCTGTGGTTCCTCGGGTACGACTTGGACGAGACCCCACCCGATCACAGCATTCTCTCGAAGGCAAGAGCCAGGTTCGGGAGAAAGGTCCACGAGGAGTTCTTTGCCGAGATCGTGAGGCAATGTAAGGAGAAGGGCCTGGTAGAGAGCGACCAGGCTTTTCCTCGATTCCACGCTCCTCAAGGCGAACGCCTCGCTGGACTCGCTCGTGAGCAGGTCGCTGTACTCGACCCTGAGAAAGCCTGAAGAGTATCTCGATGAAGTCTGGGAGGCGAACCCCGAACCAG
>JABLXB010000012.1 GCA_013178305.1 Bacillota bacterium
GCCCGCACGACGGGAAACCAACAGTCCGGCTGCTGGCCTTCGACGATGCCCCGGCCATCGTACCTGACCTTGAACAAGCCCGTGCCGAACCTTGATACGTCTAGGGCGACCTCGTACGCGACGTTGAAGAGGTCGTTGTCCCGGACAAGCCGTTCGACTGCTTCCTGCTCCTTACTCCCCTTCTCCCTGGCGGTTATCCGTGGCGGCTCACCCAGTAGCAGGTCCGCCCACAACGTCGAAAGCCTCTTATTCCAGTTCAGAACCAGTTCAAGCGTTGCCTGCTCGTCTTCGCGCAGGAGCTTGACCCACTCCTTGAAGACCTGTTCGTGGTGGCCTTCAAACAAAAGCCGGTTCTCCTTGTACAACTGAAGCCGCTCTCGCTCTTCTGGAGGCGGCCACAATTTGCCCGCGCTTAGAAAATCAAGAGACGTAAGCAACGACATCACCAGCCTTTCGGCTTTCGAACAACGGGCACGACCCGCCTGGACCTTGCTGCCCAGACAGCCAGAGCCAAGCTCATGACGCAGTCATCGTGCTGGCCTTCTGGTGCGCTGTACTTCACATTGCCAGCGCGTGTTATCTCGTACTCGAAACTCTCAAGCTCATTGATGAGCTCCGGGATATTCGGATACGTCACCTTGCCTTGTTCAATCGCCATAGCAAGGTGCTCGACTAACTGGGCCTTCGACTCGTTAGTGAAGTGGTATCCCTCGACCCGGATGCCGGACCGCTTGAGGTCGTCGGACACCGGGTCGCCCACACCCGTGGAATCGAGCAGGACAAGCGCCCGGTACTTCTGCGCGAGTGCTACAATGCGTTGCTTCTGGAGGGACCAGTCCAGCTCGTTGAAGCGGTCCCAGGCCACTACGGAACCCGTATCAACCCTCAACACCGTCAGTACTGTGAAATCCACATGCTTCGCGAGGTCCGCGCCCATCACGTATGTGCAACCGGGCTTCGGCTCCTCGAACGCGCCGGTCGCCTGCCGCCTGACGTAGCGGAACACCTGGTTTACGTCATCGAGGAATTCGGCCAGGTACTCTTGCCTGAACACCATCTCGGGAAGGGTCTTCCGCGCTAGTTCTATCTCCGCCGGGTCGATGTACGGGTTCCCGCTCGTCGGAAAGTGGAAGTTCTCATACTCCGGCTGCAGCCGGTCCTGGCCCAGGCAGTACAGCTCCCAGACCCAGTTCCGGCCCCGAGGCGTCGTGGTGAAGAACGCCCGGCCCTTCTTGTCGGTGAGAGTAGGCCTCAGGGACTCTTCCCATGCTTCCCGCTTCACCCTCGCGGCTTCGTCGATCCAAAGCCAGTCGAGGCCTTCGCCAACCAGGTCCTCCGGTTTATGGGCAGAGCGGCACTCCACAATGTGGCCATTCACAAGCTCGACGATCCGTTCGGCCTTGTTGTGGCGCTTGATAAGCTGCTTCGGCATGGCTTTCAGAAACTGCCGCCACGCCACCCGCGAGATCGGGTACGTAGGAGCCACGATCCAGCCGATGCCACCCGGGATGGTCAGCGCAAGCCTGACCGCCTCCTGAGCTGCAGCTAGGGTCTTGCCTCCTCGCCGTCCTGCGACGAACAAACGAAAACGCGCCTTGCTTTGATGAAAGGCGCGCTGGTACTGATGAGGCTTGTAGGGTATCTTGATGACCCTCATTCAGGCTCATCGTCATCAGCCCACTTGACAACGATTTGGGCCTCCTGCTCCCCGGCACCGGAATACTTGAGCTTGGTATCTATGGCCTGGCGGAGCTCCTTGGCGACAAGGAGCTTCTCACTAATCTTCAGGTCCTCTCGGTCGAACCACTCTTTCTCCTTGCGAATAACCTCATCCAGGATGTCCAGGTCCCGCGGCAGCGTAGCACTCACGTGCTCCTGCACGACCGCCTTGACCCGCTCCGCCTGTTCTTTCCTGATGCCCTTGATGAGTTTGTGCACCGACACGTGGCTAACCTCGAGACCGTAGTCGCGCTTAAGGATCTGGGCGATCTCTCGGGACCCATGATGCACAGCGAGTTCAAGGACCTTGTCGAGAAGCCCCGCTTGCTCGATCTTGTTCGGTCTCCCCATTGTGCGTCAGCCCCTTAACGCCGGGCGTTAACTTAACGGGCGTAACGTTAATTAACGCTAATAGAGAACTTACTGTGGCAGGTAGAACCTAATCGTCATCTCGGCGTCATACAGAATTTGCCGCAGAGTGGAGAGGTTGTTCTTGCTCACGAGATTGGTTCCGAAACCGGACATCGCGACGTAGGCTTCGTGAATTGCCGGAGCGTAGTAAGCACTCAGAGGGCCACTGCATATCAGGTTTGATGTTCTGCGATACTCGTTTTCCAAATGTCGCTTAAAGGAGCCGTACCGTGCCTTGAGTTCTTGTTGTAGTTCTCTGGATTCGGGCGAACTTGCTCGTTCGTATCTGTCACACAGTGCCTCAATGTCTCTGATTTCCTGGAGTATTTTGGTCAGCTCCTCTTTAACCCACTCGACCGTATTCTGCACTTTACCGTCGCCTCCCAGCCTTGAAATACCGCAGGGAGGCGCGAAATCCTTCCACCGGTCGGCACACCGAGCGACGCATTGCCGCACTGAGCAAATACTACACCGGCCCGATTCTAGCACACGAAAGGACACGTTGGGTGGACAAAAAGCGGACAAAAACCGGACAATCTCGGGTCACAAAGCGGACAATTTGCGGTCAATTTCCCGCCAGAATGCAGCGAGAATGTCGGTTCCGAGGTTTTGCAGTTCGAATTTTACTCGAAGGCGGATTCGATCAACACGACGTTTAATCGTTTTCTCGCTGAAACCGACCCGGGCAGCGATCTCCGGATATGTCAGCTGCTCGTCGTACCTTAGCCGGGCAATCTTACGGTAATGACGGGGCAAGTGTGCGAGGGCACGGTCCACAGCGTCCAGGACCGTCGTCACCGTGGCCCTCGTGACTGCGACTGAAGCCACCGGGTCTCCGGTGACTCTCGACACCGGAAGCACCACCAGACTGCCCCCGCTATACGGCTCGAGCATGTTCACGTACTGACGCCAGGCCCGCCGGTTGTACAGAATGCAGTCAATCGCCCGGATTTCCAGCCGGTCCGACCCGTTGCTCAACTTTCCACCTCCCAACAAAAGAGCCGGTCAGGTTGTTCCTGGCCGGCCTCGCCTTTTTGCGTAGCCGTTCTTTACCGCTGTACCGCTAGCTCAGAAGAGCTGTCCTTATGATTGGAGCAACTTTTTCCCACAACGCAAACAACTTCGATATAGTGCTGACGAGCTTGCCTATGGCCTCGAGCGCTGCCTTGCAAATTGCCTTCCGCCTGCTCTCCTTTGGGACTGTCAGCTCGCTCGCCAGATACGACAGATACTCTATCACCTCATTCTTGATTTTGGCCTCCAGAGAAGGCTCGTTCAGCACTGCCTCGGTAAACGTCTTGAGGGCCCCAACCAGTTCTTGCTGCTGAGTCCCCGCAAGGAAGCCTATGGCCGCGTCTATCCTTCCGACATTTCCCGTATTGATCACGCCAACAGTGGCTTGATTCACGTTGATGTTGCGGGTCACGCATTGTCCCTGATACACGATCGGCTGCGGGATCTCATATCGCGGACCGAGCCCGGGTGTACCCATAATAGCATTCGCCGTGTCTACCAGGTAGTTAGCCTCCTGAGCAAGCTGATTGTTGGCAAGGGTGATTGCCTGCACAAGTTTCAAGTAGCAGTCTATGCAAAGCGGTCTATTATCCGGACCCGTCACGAAATACGCCGGTCTACCACATTGGCAACACTTCAGTTCCACTTATCCCAGCCTCTCCCTTTCGATCTTGTCGACCCACACCGGCTTTCCGCCCTGCATCTTCACGATTACCTCGCCGTATGTGACTTCCGTAAGTGCAACGGCTACCGCCAGCAATGCAGAAGCGAGTTCCGGCTTCTGAGAAAGTATTCTTGCTATTTCAGACAGTTCCTTTTGTTGCATGTCTTCTCCCGGCAGCTCTTTGTAGCTCAGCAAGTTTTCGTCGCTCCTCAATGAACTGCCACTTAATCTGAAGCCACTTCCGGCAGGAAAGCCTGTTCCGCCGCATATACTCGCGCGGGTACACCTGCTCAATTGCCTCGGGCCACTCGTCTATGGGCTTGCCGGCAACCGCTTTTTCCATCAGCTGTACGAAGTAATCCCGCCAGTGGGTCACGCGCTTTGCCTCCCCTCGATCGGTCCCTCCAACCCCTCATCACCGAGCCGCTTCACATCATCAGCGATCCATTCCAATATCGCTCGAAGTTCTGCGAGCAGGACGTCAACCGCCTTCTGCTCTCTACGAGTTAAAGGACGGCCTTGTGACATTTTCATAAGTGCTTTCTTGGTACGCCGCACCTTCACGCCGTCTCGACCTCCTCGTTGGAAAGCGGGGCTATCTCTACCTCGGCACGCTCGTCCCTGCGCCTCTTCGCGCGGCGGACGTAAGCGACTATATGCTTGACCTGAGCATCATCGTCGTAAGCAATCCCGTTGAGACCATCCTCCACGCTTTTGATCATGTTGCTCAGGTCTCCCTGGCGATCGTCGCACAGGTAGAACACCAGGCGCATTGAGACCGGTCCAGTCAGTGGCTTACACCCTTGCTCGAGCGCTGCAGCTGCTACTTGCTCTTGGTACGCGCGAGTCCTAGGCGGCGTGTACACGCGTACGTAGCGCCCCGTGACTGCAGGCCTCTCCTTCGGCACAGGTCGGCCGGGGATGGTGATGCGGATCGGTTCAGCCATTCCGGACCACCCGCCGACGCGAGATAAACAGCTGCAGTACACTGCGCATCTCCGGGTCCCGGATCCTCTTCACGTCCTTGATTACCCGGAGGCTGCGCTTTTCGTGCCACTCCGGCCAAAGCCGCCAGAACCCCAATTCCTGCATCGGCTCGAGCACACATGCAGCGTCGTCACTTTGAAGGTCGCTCACGAAGCCATAGCGCCGGAACGGAAATTCGCGCGAAGGCCGAATACTGACAACATCGCCAGCCTTGAATTCGCGCTTGTTCACGCCTCCTCACCCCCTGGCGCGTCGCGATAGTAGAGATCCAGCAACGCCTCAAGCGCACGACCGAGTTTGTCGATCAGCCCCTGGTCACTCATGGGGTCACATCTCCTCTCTCAACCCGAGTGCCGTCGGTTTCGCACTCCCGGCCCGCTCGAGGATTTCCTTCTTGCGTTCCGCCGGTCCACGGCAGTTTCGCATGCGCCAGCCGACGTGACCTGAGTCCTTTGCGTACTCTAGGTCGGCGTCGAGATACCATCCCCGTCCCGTCGTCGTGGTACAATCCTCGTAGCGGTTGACCTGGATACGCTCTCCTTTTGGGCACTCGAGCTCTACCACGGTCAACCGCTTTGCACTACATCGTTTGCATGCCACTAGATCCGCCAGGCACTGCTCAAAGTTGAAACTAAGCGCCAGGTCCTTGGTCGTTACTGTCGCACCAGCTTCTTCGAACCACCGAACTATCTCCGCGTACCGGGCTCGGAGATCTGTCGTGGCCGGGTCCGGGCCGCCCATACGGATGCGCCTTGGATCGCACCTGTATCTGCGGGACTCGTCCGGCGTTGGAAACCACGGCCGGTCGTTAGGCCGTTTCAATTCCTCGACAACTGTCACCTACATCAGCCTCTTGGTATCTTGAAGACCTCTTCCAGTTGCCTGTTAAGGTCTTTGAGCCGCTTCTGGTACTCGGGGTCGTCATGCACGATAACCCGCTTCTTCACGGTGCCGGGCGGATCTCGAGCTTTACGCCGTTCTTCGAATTCCTTGTCATGCTGGAGGGCATCTTGCAGCGTGAAGATGTTATCGCCCAAGTAATTGCGGAGAATTCCCTGCACGTAGTCGAGTCTCCGCTTCCCCGCCGCGACTGCTTTCTTGAGCGCGTGGACGATGAGGCCTTCCTCCATGCCCTGGTCATAAAACCAGCCCAGCTCTTCCATCTCGAAGGCTCGAATGGGGTAGAAGTTGTTGTCCCAGAAGTCCTTCACGTTGGGCATTTCCTCGAGCCTCTCTGCAAGAGTTTTACCTTCGTCATCATGAGCGGTGCTTTTTCCAGAACTTGTGGAAGAAGCTACAGAGCTGCTGTCAGCTAAAGACTCACGATCATGATGATCTGCTGTTACAGTTACGGTTACGGTTACTGGTTTGGCATACTCTTCGGTGAACGGTTTCGGGAACGGTTCCCCAAACCGTTCTCCAAACGGTTCGGTCGACGGTCGGGGGAAACAGTTCTCGATCTCTTTTAGCAAAAGCCGCAGGTGCGGCTTGTTTTGCTCCCGGACGATGTTCGCCAGCTCCTTGAGAAGGGGGCTCTTCGGCAGCTCCTGCAGGACCTTGATGGCCGCCGTCGCCTGATTTCCGTTCTCGATTGGGTTATGCCGGAGCCACTTGCGGACGAGGACCAGACTCGCTTTCTCATCGTACTCGATGAAGTCATCGTCCAAGAGCTTAGCGAACGGTCGCTGCAACTGTTCAGGAGTCCACCGGAGGTCTGCACAGATATAGAGTTTCGGAAGCACGAAGCATCCGAGGATGTTCCCGTGTGGGCAACTCAGCAAGTAGAGCGCTAACAGCTTCGTGTCATTGTCCCATGCACCTGACTTCTCATCTGTCCAGAACCGTGACTTGATCCGAGTATATCGGCTTTCTGTCATCGTGTAGTCCCTCCAGTCTCCTGCGATTGACCGCCTACTCGCGCCTGTCCATCCCTGGCAACACTGAGCCGCAGATCTTGTCCCAGTCGATGTCCTCGCCTAACAAGTCAGGGATTTGCCTCTCGGGCAGGTACCATCCTGGTCCCAAAGCTCCCACGAGGTTCTCCCAGTCCTCGACATCATGGGCGGTGAGTTTTCCGTCGGGTCCGATGTGGCGTAGCTCGTGGTAGATCGTCGCAACCAACTGTGGCCTGCTCAGCCCGAGCGTGTTGACACGGGAGTCGCGTACGGCGCAGGGCGTATACTTCACGGTCGGTAAGGCTTCGACAAGTCGAACAACGTGTCTAGAAAGTCGCCGATGACCTTCTCGACAGTCTCGGCTGCTAGCCTGTTATTCTTGGCCTTAACTATGTTGACGACCAGGTTGAACAGCGCCTTGTTACCGCGTATTACGTCGCGCAGCTTCTGGGCTGTAGTTTTCGATCCGACCATTGTCGCGACGAGGTCATATCGACCGCCCAGACTGGCGATCATCTTCAGACCTTCGTCGATTTGCTGAAGCCCAGCCAGCAAAGCCTCGCCCTTGCTCATCGTTGGCTGTTCGTCAGAGGCATAAACAGTCAAATCGGCTGGCATTTCCTGTTCAAGCATTTCCGTCCCTCCTTCCCCCGGCCTTTCGCCCGGGGCCGGGGGCTGTAAGCCGCCGGGCACGGCGAAGAGTCTATGCAACGACCCGAACCCGTGAGCCCTCGGGCGTCTTCTGAACCTCGACTCTCTGCGGGAAGGCATCTTTGAGCTCATCCAAGTGAGTCACAACCAAGACCTTCGAAAACTCCTCGGCGATGGTCATTATGGCGTTCAGGATCGCGTTTCTGTTGCTGGCATCGGCGCACCCGAGGCCTTCGTCGAGGACGAACAGTTTGATCTCCGCGCCGGCCCGGTGAGTAAGGAACTTGCTCAAGGCGACCCGGAGAGCGAGGTCTACCATGAATCTCTCGGCCCCGCTGTACGTCTGGTACGGCCGTTCCGTCCCGCCGTCGAGGACGGTGATGCGAAGCACTTCTTGCATCGTTCCGGTGGTCTTCGCCTCGGCCTGGGTGTCCAGGCGAACGCTGAGCCGCCCGCCGGCCATCTTGCCGAGCATGTCGTTCGCGAGACGTTCGATCTCGGGGACCGCGTTCTCAACGATAAGCGCAGGCACGCCAGCCTTCTTGCCACAGGCCTGCTCGAGGAGCTCATAGGTGGTGAGGTCATCCCGGAGGCTCTTGGTCTTCTCGTTAAGAGCTTGGAGGTCGCTCTTTGCCCGTTCTATGCTCTCGCGAACCGCCGCGATCCGGCCGAGCTCGGTCCTGAGCGAGGCTTCATCCCGCCTCAGCCAGCTGAGCTCCGCCTGCTTCCTCGACAGCTCCTCAGCAACCGGCGCCAGGGCTCGGAGCTCATCCTGCAGCTGGTTGTGCTTTGACTCAGCTTCCCGAATTTCCTGCCAGATCTGCTCGCACTCGGCCTCGAGGCGTTTGATTTGAGCACGGGCCTCCTCTTGCCTCGTCCTAAGCTCCTGGACCCTCGTCGCCGCCGCGTCGAGATCCGGTTTCAGCCTCGCGGTCCGGCGGACGTCCTCAAGAGCTCGGCGTGCGGCCTCATGTGCGTCGGGGTCATAGCCTATCGCCTCCAGGTCCGCCCGGGCCTTCTTCAAACTGCCGACGTACGGGTTGGTTTCGCTCTCCAACCTGGCGAGCTTCGCACGCGCGTCGGCCAGATTCTCCGAAGCTTTGCGGGCCAGCTTGAGGAGCGGGCAAGCTGCTTTGTGCTCTTCACCGCACGGTACCATGTCGAGAACCGCGGATTGATCCGCGCTGCTTTTGGCCTGAGCTTCCAGCCTGGCCTTCTCCGCGGCGTGAATCCGGTCCCACTCGGCGGCCTGACGCTCGAGTAGTTGCACGTCCGAGCTTGCCTTCATGTACGCCCGGGCCTCCTCGTCGAACTTGGCTACATCCTGGGCCATTTCAGCCTCGAGTTTGACTGCATCCTCGATCTCGTCCCGGCGGCTGAGGATCTGCTGGCACTGGTGGATGAGCTGTTCGGCAGCCTCGATCTGCCGTACCAGCTCCGCCCTGTCGTCCTCGTTCTTCCTCGCCCGCTCGGTTGCACGGCGGATAGCGGTGAGAAGGTCCGCTGCGACGCGTTCGAGGACGGGCTTCTGGCGCACTCTTGCTTCGAGCTCGGTGACCACTTGCGTCAGCGACTCGATCTGCCGTGTTTTCTCGCCGAGTTCCCCCGCCAGCGTTTCCTTTCTTGCCTTCAGCTCGGCCTCGGACGCGATCTCCGCCTCCAGCCGTTCTCGGGCCATTTCCAGCGCCCGGAGCTCGTCTTTAATCCCCCGGAGGAGTTCCTTCGCCCGCTCCTGCATCCGGTCCCACAGGTCAAGTCCGAGAATCCGCGCCAGGGCTTCCTTCCGCTCCTGGTCGGTCATGTCGGCTGTGAACGAATCCGCCTTGCCTTGCAGGATGAGGCTCGAGGCGGTAAATGTCCGGTAGTCCATGCGCAAGGTGTCTTCGATGGCCGCCTGCGTGTCCGCGATGGTCTTGCCGGACAGCGACCGCCAGTTGCTGCCGTCGAGTACGAAGAACTCGAGCGTGCTCTTGTTTCGCGCTATCGACCGGCCGCGGACGACGCGGTATGTGTTGCCGTTCAGCCGGAATTCAAGTTCGACTCGGCCTTCGGTCTCGCCGCGGGTGATGTAGTTATCGAGTTCCTTCGCTCCGCCCTTGGTACCTTGCCCGAAAAGCGCCCAAGTTAGAGCATCGAGGAGTGATGACTTTCCCGCTCCGTTTTCACCAACGAGACAGGCCACGGTAATGGGTTTGAAGTCCACCGATTCGCCCCGGTAGGACAGGAAGTTCTGCATCGTGATACGTACTGGCTCCACGTTAGGCCACCTCCCTCATCAAGGCCTCGGCGACGTGTCTGACCCGTTGCCGGATCTCGCCGCTGATGTCGGTGCGAAGGGCGAGCCATTGGTCGAGGGCGTCAAGGGGGCTCGTGGTCTCCGTCACCTGCGCCCTGGCGCGTTCCGACCGGATGATCTCGGGATATATGCCGGCGACCTGATGGGCTCCGGCGGCTTCGAGAGCTCGGATGATCGCACCGTGGTCAAGGCGCTTAGCCTGCTCCTGGGTAGCGGTGTAAATGACTCTAACAATTGCATCCCTCACGAGATTGATTGTCGCGGTCTCGGTGTTGAGGGACTGCTTCGAGAGGGCTTCCAGCCATTCCGGAGACGCCTTGATAGTCACGAACTGGCGAGCAGGCAGCGGCACGAATTCCGCTTCGCCACGGTCCAGATCGATGACGTAGCAGCCGGTCGGGGTATTCTCCTCCCCGAAGTCATGCCTCTCCAGAGTCCCGGTGTGCAGCACGATCGGGTTATGGTCCAAGATCTGCGCCACGTGGATGTGACCCATGACGACGGCAAGCACCCCGAGGCCCTGCAACTCCCCGAGGGGGAGGGTCGGCTCCGATGCAGCCAGGACGTTGCCTGCGCCAAGGCGGCAACCTGAGATCGCCCAGTGCCCCATGAGGACCGTGGCCTGCGGCTTAATCTCATTCGCTCGGGCGACTAAACCCCGCGCTATGTTCACGAGCCCGGCGGAGGCTTTCTGGGCCGATACCGCCGGATCGGGGTCAGTCTGCGGGATCTTGGTTGACGGCAGCACCACCACATTGAGTCCGTCCAGGACCACGACATCCGGCCGGGTTATTCCCCACCTCTTTGAGTGTAGGCGTGCAAACTGGCCGATCAGGTCCACCACGCACATCTGGCCAGGGCCGAGGATGTCATGATTTCCAGCACAGGCGACGACCGAAATTCCAGATGTTTCGAGACGCAGGAATAGGTCGAGCACTTCGGCTACTTGCTGAGGGCTCGGACGCGAGTTTGCAAAGAGGTCCCCCGGGAAGAGTGCCGCTTTGACACCATGCTCGAGCGCCACATCGATGAGCGCTTGCGTAGTCCTTCGCCAGTCGGCGAGGCGGGACGGGGTCCCGTCCTCGCCGGTCCGGCTGTAATTCGGCCAATAACAGTGGAGGTCGGGAGCCGCTAAGATCCTCATTTTGCAGCCCCCTTCCTCGCCTGCTGCTGGCACTTATAGCACAGGGGCTGGCCGAACTTCTTCACCGAGTACGTGAAGACGTTTTGGCTGAGCTCCTTGCCGCACTGCGAGCAGGCCAGCTCGGTCACTATCGGTGTCCCGCCGCCCGCCCCGGCAGGCTCCGGCTGCTTCTGTTCTTCCGCCTTCGCCTCCTCAGTTTTCTGCTGCTGAGCCCCGGTATCGGAGGGCTGGCCGGCCTCGTTTGCGTCCTGAGTCGCCTGATCCACCGGCAGCACCAGCTGGTCTTCATCTATCTCCGGCTCGATGACTACCGGCTCGATCTCCTCCTCGACGGCCTGCCTCGTTTGCCTTCGGTACACCTCGTAGTCGACCGGTTCCCCCGGGGGCAGAGCCGCCCGCTGCGGAGTCATCTGCGAAAACAGTTCCGAAGCGGCTTTAACCCCGGCCTCCAGGACCATCTTTCTGACTTCCGGGTCGCGGTAATCCGGCGAGAAATCGACCCTGGGCACGATAAATGGCTTCTTGAGTTCCTCGATGGTGTACTGGTGCTTCAACGAGAGGAGGGCCCTGACCACCCGGAGCATGGCGCCTGTCTCAGCTCTCATGAGCTTGTTCTTGCGCCACTGAATGAGATTTGCCCTGACCTGGAGTTCAACCCACGCCTTGTCTTTTTTCTCCTTCGCGGCCTTCTTTTCGAACTGATCGCGCAGTTCTTCCTCGACCACTGCCAGGTCGATTTCTTTGGTCGCCTTAACGGGTATCCACTCGCCCGAGGGTTTCCTGACTGCTCCCACTGCTTGGTAGAGGACGTAATCACGAGAAGCCTGCAGCACCTTTGTATCTGCCCAGTTCCACACGATGCCGGCAGCGTTTGCCAGCCGTAGAATCGCAGTCTTGGTGAGACCGTAAAGGTCCTCACTGCGGTTGCCAATTTCTCGCGAACCGACTTTATAGATATCCCCGCCGGCAGGATCAGGGTTGATCCGCACTTCTTCAACACGCAAGGCGTGGAACGGGCTTATCTGCTCGAGCTTAGCAGTCGGGACCAGAACGTTGTACTTGCTCTGGTCGTACTTGGTAAGGTCTACAACTTGCAGAGCCATCTCTAACCCTCCTCTCCAGGAATCACGCCACCCGGCCGGATCGCCGCCGGGCAGCCCTTATCGTTCGGTACGCTTCCGCCTCACACCGGGGACCAGCATTAACCGCTATCTGCCACGCAGTCTTAACATCAGCCGATGTCCCGAAGATGATCTCGCCCTTGCCGGGCACGTGACCGTAGACCTCGAACGCTTCTTTCTCGCGGCTGTAACGCAGCGATATGCGGATTGACACCGGAAGACGGTCTGGGGAGGGAGCATACGTCCAGTTGCACCCGAAGTCCCACTCCGCTCCTTGCCTCAATTCCCGTTCGCGCCGCTGCCACTCCTTTTCATCCGCCTCGAGATCTCTCTCGAACACATCGCCCTCGCAGGCGGCCCAACACACCGGACCCATCCCGCGCCGGATGGAGACGGGGTCCGTCAGTTTGCGTCCGCACCTGCTGCATTTGCCGCTCTGACGTGATACAATGTCTTGGGATGGGCGCTGCGAAAGCAGCGCTTCTTGCTTTTCAGACATCTCACTTCACCTCCAGCGTGAATTGAGCTTTCGACCACCGGATGATGTAGCGGCCGGATTCCAGCGTGCGTTTGCCGCCGAAAAGCTCGTACAACCACCCCATGTACCGCTCCGCAAATCCAGGTCCGATTCGGTAGATTGCGGCTGCCGCGAAAAGGGGCGTTTTGACGAGAGCCCTGGCTCCGTCAGCGCAGATGACGAGCTTACTCAACCGGTTCACCTCCCTCGACACCGGGCTGCTGTATTTCGGACTCTTCCAGCCGTTTCGCCCGCCGCTCTCGCTGCCGTTCGACCCACTCGAGTACGTCTGCCGCCGAGATGACTGCTCCGGCCCGCGGCAAACGAGCAATGACGTCCCACTTGAACTGCTGGTAGAGGCTTTCCGCCTCATGCTCTGGGATTAAGTCGCAGAGGATAGACAGCGCTAAATCGGCCGGGCCGCTGCCGCCGTAACCCCACTCGAAACCATTGAGGCTGTGGCGAACCACGTGCCGGAGATCGCGAATTGATTTGTCGGCCTCGAGGACGTACACGTCAGCTTGCCCGTTGAGACGCCGGCACACATAGTCGCGCAGATGGGGTGCTCTTGCGAGATGTGGTGGCAAGATGTCGGCCCGGGCAAGTTCTTCGTAGATCAGCGAGGCGATATTCTCGGCATCGTCGTGATCCACTTTGTAGGCAAGTGAGCCGCGTCTTATGGCATCGACGACTCGGGGCTTGTCGGCTGTGAGCCACTTGGCAACAGTCAGGGCATCTATACGAATGCGGTGGCCGTCGTCCGTGCAAACCAGCACTTCGTCCCACGGCCTAAGACCGATTGTTTCGAACCAAGCTGACCTCAAGCCGCGTCACCTCCTTTCGCTGTCATTCGGAGTTTGGTGTTCACCCGGTCCATCTCGCGCTGAATGCGGTCAGCGTCTGCAGCAAGCGTCCAGCCGCGCATACCACAGACACGGAGGGCCTTGCTGTACTCTGGCCACTGCGGTTTCTTGAACCAGCCTGAGCAAATCGCTTTCACGCTCACGAGGAGCACCTCCTCATTCTTGCTTTGAAAACGAGCAGCCAGCAGCGAAGCCGCCACCAGAGGTCCACTAACTGGATTCGCACCGGATAAGGTCTGTAGCACCGCGCCTCGGCGATCAGGCGCCGCATGTTCTCCCGGGTCTCTGCCCAACCCCGCAGTTTGAAGATCCTCTGCAGTTCTGCATCCGGGAATGGACACTCGGTGTTCGCGCACGTGCGACAGTCTCTCGCGCTGCATCACTCTCCTTTCTGACGTAACCCCGATTTATGAGCTTCTTGAGATGCCGTTCGTGAATGTCTCGCATGTTCAGCCCGTATGCCCTACACCAACTCGCCACGGTAGCAGCGGCCAGAGGCACCAGGTCGAGAACCTGGTCGCAGGCCCGCTCCACGACTTCCCGCTGGACTCGGCCCAACGGTTTCTCTGCGAGAACCTCCACCGCCTCAATCGCTTCTTCTGCTTCCTCTAACACCCGAAGGATCTCGGTCGATGGGTGCTGGTCGGTGTCCAACAGGCAAATGGACAGCCAGTTCGTCGGACACTCGCTGCACTTCGCGAGACAGACTTCCGGACTCCTCAGCGCTACCGCGGCCTGATTGCAGACATCATGTGGCACCGCCTTTAGACCCAGCTCGTACATTCGGAGCGTACTCTCGCTCACTCCGATCCTCCGCGCCAGGACCGCTTGGGTCAGGCCGGTTTCTTCGCGTTTCGCGCGTATAACCGCACCAGG
>JABLXB010000013.1 GCA_013178305.1 Bacillota bacterium
CGCCCTGAGCCTGGAAACAAGTTTCCTGGCCGCATCCCGGTCAACCGTCATCGCCCGCATACATTACCAGATCCGCGAGGGAGAGTAGGGCGTCAGCTTTCCTGCTCTCCGGATCGTCACCGAGGAGTTCCGCCTTCTGCTTTATCGCCTGCCGCATCTCACTCGCCGCCTTCTCATGAAGGAGCACCAGGGACATGGGTATCTTTTCCCTGCCCTTCGCCAACTCGTTCAACCAGCTGGCCGTGACCTGGTGGAGCTCGTAGTCAGACCGGATGACCCGATCCAGCATCTGCAGGTCGGACAGCTCTTTCTTGACCTGGTCCTCGAACTGCTGCTGGCTCTTGGCGTACTGCTCCCTGGCCTCTGAGCGAACATCGAAATGGTCACGCAGGTGCTGCCAGATGGACTTGTGACCGATTGATTCCCCGCACTCGCGGAGTCGGGCGGATATGGCCCGGGGACTCAGACCCTCCTCCTTCGCCCACCGTTCGATGTCGGCCCGGTGAGGTGAATTGCACACCTTGCAGCGGGCCGAGTAGCCCGCCGGCATCCGAGCCACCCCCTGTTTCCGTGTTTCTGTTTCCCTTGGCTCCGTTTCCGTCGTTTCGGATCGCCAAAACCAAGAGCACCGCCTCCCCGCGGTGCTCCACGCTACCAGTATAGCACGGAGGGTACGCGCAAAAGTCTCATGTTTTTCTCAACCTGCTAGCCCGGCACTGAGGAGTTCAACTGCATTGGCCAGCCCCAGTTCGACCGCCACGGCTGTGACCACCTCTGCCCGCCACCGGTAGAACGTTGCGCGACTGATGTGCAGCCGGGTGGCCACCGCCAGGTTGCTGTACCGCTGCCAGTACTTGAGATCCACAAGCCGCTGCTTCTCCGGTGGCAGCCGGTCATAAACCCGCTCGATGGCCGCCACCGTCTCCTCCATGCGCTTCAGACGCCGGTTGGTCAGCAGCCTGATGGTCTTGGCCAGCGTTGGGTCGGCCTGTTGTCCCCCACTGACGTGCTGCGCAAGCAGCGCAGCCTCCACTCCTGAGCCCTCTAGGGCAATATCGACGCGCAACCGGGCGATCTCCTGCTTCGTCCACGGGTAGTCGTATAGCTCTGCCTCCACGTACCGAAACACCGCCCGATTCACGCCACCCTCACCTGCCTCATGCGCCGGCAGATGCGCTTCCACGCGGGGTGGCTCATCAGTTTGGCCGTGCCGGCGGGGAGGTAGTCGTCGATCACCAGCAACCCCAGGCTTTGGAGCCAGAGGAGTGCCCACGGCTGGTTCTCCGCCAGGTATTCGAACACGGTCAGCACTTCCCGACCCCCTCAACGAGAAAGGCCGGCCCCTTCTCGGGAACCGGCCTGGCGTCTTTGCCTAGCCGTGGTGCTATCTATCGTCTCAGAGGTTCAACCTTGACCAGGATTGCGTTGCCGCGGTTGATGTAAACCGTTTCACCCGTGTCGGGATCGGAAAACGTAATTACGACGGCACCGCGCGTTAGCTCCTTGCTGATGTGCTCCGCAGCCTTTCTGCTGCAAGGCCAACCGGTTGGCTTCTCCTGCCCCGATTGGAGGATGACGATGTTAAACTCCGGCTGGTACACAAGTCTACCTCCTTTCTACCCGAGCCTTTCACGTTCATACCGATCCACCCAAATGACCTTCCCGCCCTGCACCTTCAGGACGACCTCGCCGTACTCCAGCCCTTCCAGGGCCCGCCGGACGCGCTGCAGGACCTCCTCCACCTCTTGTTTCGACAATTTCGGCAGTCTGGCACTCGCTTCCTGCTGGTGCACCTCGCCGGTCCCCCTCATGCAGGTCGGATCCAAATCTCTGTCCTCTCTTCCCCGCGGCTGTTGACCTCATGCCGAACGCACCGAACATCAACCACCTGTCGGTCATCGTGCCAGGCAACTCCGTTGAGCCCGTCCAGAACGCTCTTGGCCAGATTATCGCTGTCTGGGATCGCCCTCCGCGGGTCGACGTAGCAGTGGATCTCCACCGCCAACGGGCCCTCTAGCATGGGCACCCGCGCTGCCTTCGCCGCCCATCCCACCGCCTGTTCGAACTCCCGCACCTTCCGCGGCGTGTAGCTCACAATCTTGCCGCCGATCAGGGTGGCCCGGTGGCGGGCCTTGGGCACCGGTCGACCGGGCACCGTGAAGCGGATCTCAAACTGGCGGGGCTCAGTTCTCACCTCGGCCTGGAAAGCACCCACCGGTCACACCTCCTCGGCCTCAGCCACCAGAACCTCATCAGGCACGCCCTTCCTACCGCTCGGGAGGAACACGACCCGTCTGGCAATCACGGCGTGAGCCCGCCGCTTCTGCCCGTCCTCCGTCTCCCACTTGCGCTCCCGAAGCGAGCCCTCCACGCACACCAGCCGGCCTTTGGTTAAGTGCTCGCCCACGGATTCCGCCTGCTTGCGGAAGCAGGTCACGTCGATCCAGTCCACGTCCTTACCCTCGCTATCGGCCTTGGGCCTGTCCACCGCCAGGCTGAAGGTGCACACCGGCGTCCCGTCCGGCAGGACCCGCAACTCAGGGTCCGCTCCAAGGCGGCCAATCAGCACAACCAGGTTCACAGTATCACCCTCCTCTCCAGATCCCCGAACCTGGCATACTCGGGGTCGAAGTAGAGCTTGACCGTGCCCACCGGCCCGTTGCGCTGTTTGGCGATGATGACCTCGACCTCGTTCTGGGGTGCACTGGCATCGTAGAATCCGGGCCGGTGAAGCAGCAGCACCGTGTCCGCCGTCTGCTCAATGCCGCCGCTATCCCTCAAATCCGCCAGCTCCGGCCGGCGGTCGGCCCGCTTTTCTGGGGCCCGGGACAGCTGCGACAGCACGATCACCGGCACGTTAAGATCCCGGGCCATGGCCTTCAGGCGGTTGACGACCTCCTCCAGGTGCTCGGCCTTGGATGACCCGGGCCTGCGCGGGTCCCCGATCATGCCCAGGTAGTCGATGATCACCAGGGCCAGGTTCCGGACACGTCGGGCCTTTGCCCACATCTCGGCCGTGGTTTGCGCAGGCTTGTCGTCCACGAAGATCGGCAATGCGGCCAGCTTGCTGGCCTTGGCAAGCGCCTGGTCCCACTGCTCCTCGGTCAGCCGGCGGGTCCTGAGCAGATGGCTGTCAAGCGGCACAGCAGCACACACCAGCCGGTCCGCGATCATGGCTCGGGACATCTCCAGGCTGAAGAACACCACGGTGCCGCCCTTCTTCGCCACATTCTGGGCAATCGCCAGGGCCAGCGAGGTCTTGCCGATGGACGGCCTGGCCGCGATGATGACCAGATCCGCCGGCATAAAGCCGCCGGTCTTCGCATCTAGCGTGGTGAACCCCGACGGCAGACCCAGCAGGCCCTTCACATCTCGGGCCTCGTACAGCTGCTGCCACCGTCCGAACACCACGTCTCCGATCCGCAGGAACGTGTCGCCACCGACCACCCGGTCCGTGGCCTCCCGAAGGAGCTGCTCACTGCGGTTGGCAAGCTCGCCGACCTCCTGGCCGACCTCCCACCCCAGCTGGGCAATCTGCATACCCGCCCGGATGAGCTGCCGACGGAAGGCGGTGTCCTTGACGATCCTGGCGTAGTGCAACACGTTGGCCGCCGTGGGCGTGAAGTTTGCGACCTCCGCCAGGTACGTGATCCCGCCGGCGTCCTCCAACTGGCCCCGGGACCGGAGAGCTGCAGTCAAAGTCACCAGGTCCACGGGCTCGTTCCGGTCCCGGAGCTCCAGCATTGCCGACCAGATCACCCGGTGCCGCTCCTGATAGAAGTCCTCCGTCCGGATCACCGCAGCCGTTTCGTCCAGGGCTGACCGGTCCAGCAAGGCCGCGCCCAGCACACTCTTCTCGGCTTCCAGGTCATGAGGCGGTACCCGGCTCATGGTTCGTCCTCCTCGTCAAGCAGACCGGCCTCAGCTGCTTCGCGCAGGGCTTCCGCAGTCAGGTCACGGTAGATCGGATTGCGGGACTGGTCGTCGTCGTCCTGTGCTGACGTGTGAACGGGAGCATCGCGTGATCGGAACTGCCGGGCCTTCGCCACCCAGTTGCGGAACTGGTTCCGGGCGTTGGACTTCTTCTCAAGCGGCCGGTCGAGCTTGTATGTGCGCCAGGCTTTCGCCTCGGCCAGGAGATCCACGTCCGGGAAGTCCTCGGCCAGCTGGCGCACAAACTGAAGATCTTTGGCTGCATCAAAGGGGTAGCCAGCCACGCTCTGAAGGACTGAAAGAAGCTGCTGCTCGGAGGGAGAAGCAGGAGGCAGTGAGGAGGAGGACGAGCGCGGAGCGCGGGTTCGGATTCTACTTTCGGATTCGGATTCTAGTTCTATTTCGGATTCGGATTCTAGCATCTTCGGTATGCTTCGGGATTTCACGTGATTTCCCGTGGAGTCACGGTCTAACCCGATATCGCTCAGTGAATTAACACCTGCTCCCGGCAGCACAAGCGTGAAATCCAGGGCATCATCGTAAGACACCACAGCGAAATCCCTTGCTCGGCAGGAATCCAGATCAAATTCAGGAGATAACCCGTTGCCGATCAGGATGCCCTTGCCGTCGATTGCCCTCGTATACCTGGTCAACTGTTCGATGGCTTTCTTAGTCAGGCGAACACGTTTGATCTCGAACACATAGGTTGCCGATTCCGTAGTCGCCACAATGTCCAGGTAGCTCTCGCCTACCCGGACCTGCCGGCCGCACTCAATGATCTTGTTCCCTGCAATCCGCTCACACCGAGACAGAGCATCATAGACCAGGTCCTCCACATCACGCTCGAATGGCATGACGTGTTCTCTTGGCCCGGGCACGTCTTCGGGCGGTGCGGGGTACTTTCCAACCCTATTCCTGACTCGCTGGTGTTTTTCCCAGGTAACTACCTGCAGATACGGTCGTCCTCCGACCGTGTACCGTTGTATCAGGCCCACAGATTCGAGAGCCTGTAGCCATTGGTTTATGTCCTCATCCCTTACCCGGTCTAATCTCAGCGGGTAGCATCGCGCTCGGAGAATAGCAGGACGTGCGTCCATCCGGCCATAGTCGTCACACTGAACCAGGAGTCGGTAGAAGAAGACCTCCTCCTCCGGGGTCAGGGCGTTGATGGTCTCGCTCGTGCAAATTGACTCCTTGAGTATCCGGCTCGGCATCACAGTTCCCCCAGGTCAAACTCACGATCCAGCACGTACTGGATGAAAAACGCGATCGGGGTTGCAACCATGACCACTGGTAGCATCAGCACATACAGCAAGACCCGCCCGGCCGTCGACTCTTCAAGCATCCTGAGCACAGTCATCACTCCCCCGCCGCCCGGATCTGGATCTCCACGCTCACCCGGGCCATGAGCGGGTTTGTCTCAATCAGCTTGGCGATGCTGTCCAATACCTGGCGGGCGCAGGGGGCTTGCATGACGCCGGTCACCTGAACGGTGGCCAAGTGGGTCCTGTCCTCGTTCACCTGCGCTGTCACCCGGGTTGGAGCAGGCCTCTCCTCCCTGCCAGCAGACGGCGAGGTAAACCTTACTGCCCTGCGCCGGATACCGTACCTGCCCAGGGCGGAGTTTACCGCGCTCACGGACACGCCGTACATCTGTGCAATCTCGACCTGTTTCAGGCCCTGGTCAAGGAAGAGCTCCTTTAGGCGTTCTGGCCCCACCGGCCACTTCTCGGCCGGCTGTTCCGCCCTCTCCTCCACCAGCGGCTTGTCTTCCAAGAGCCTCACCCCCCACTGTTGCGCCCGGTACTTGACACCCGCGACCGTCCTGCCCAGGCGCTCCGCAATCTCCTCCGCCGTCAGGCCCTCGGCGGCCAGGCGGCGCAGCACGTCGATCGTCATCGGCTTCATGGGCTTGTACAGCCGCGGGTCGTACGCCACACCCGCCATGCCTGTTGCCACAGGCCTCGGCCTGGGCGGCCCGTATCTGGCCGCGATCTCTTCCGGGGAAAGCCGGTAGGTGACCACCGGGGCTTCCTCGGGCGGCTCATCCCGCAGGTCCCAGCCAGGCTGGGGTGGCAGTGCATAGTCATGCATCATTGTGAATCCCTGCCCGGTACCCCGATAGGTTTTGCATTTTCCATCACGCCCAGGCTCTTACAGACTGCACGTCCAACCGCTAGTTGAAACTGCACTTTTAGAAAGGTGTCCAATGCATCCTGATCCTTGAGGCAATCCCCGCAAAGCCATGCGTCATTGATGCCCAATGCTTTCCGCCTGTCGCTTTGCCGGCCACATCTGCTACATGTGACGGTATGAGGCGCCAACATCCTCACCGTCCCCCGATCAGCCAGCCCAGAATCACCAGGGCGGTGCACCCGGCCAGCACCAGCCACAGTTCCCACCGTCGGACGGACCGACCGTACCCACAGAAGGGCTCCCCGGGATCAGGGTCGTACCGAAGTGTCACTACCGATCTGCCCCCTTTCTCCCCGCTCGACCTTTCAGCAGGCGTAAGCACATCTTGCAATTGTCGGGGTCGTCCTCGCTACGCGCCTGGGGTTTGCCCCACGGACTGTTGGGCATGCGCACGGATATGACTGCATTTCCGTTCCCGCACAGGGGCCAGTTCCAGCCGTTGGGGTGAGCCCCGTAGTAGTGGTTCTTGGGGGTTCCGGGGATCCACAGCCAGCCGCTCAATTTCCTCCCCACAGCAGTCACCTCTTCGGCCTGGTCCAGTCGTTGGCCCAACTCTGCCTCCAGGCCCGCCGGCGCTCCGCCCTGGTCTTGCCTGGCCAGGCCGCAGGATCCCAGGTGCCGCGCCAGTATGCCCGCCGCTGCTGACGGCTCTCGCCCCTTGCCCGCCGCTCTCGGGGCCGAGGCCTGGCCGGTGCTATTTCAGGCATCGATGCCGGGTAGGCCATGGGCCGCAGCCTCCTTCCGGATTTGCTCAGGGGCAATCTCGTTGCGCTCGGTGCCGGCACCCAGCTGCTTCAGGCAGACGTCCTCGATGAACCTGACCGCCATGGCCGCGACCTGGACGGCCTCGCGCATCATGGCCCACGGGTTGCGCCGCCCCTCGGGCTGCTTAATCTCGGCCCACAGCTCGTCCAGCTCTTCGAGCAGGACCGCATAGCCCTCGTGGGCGCTCGCCATGGGCGGGTGGCTGGCAACGGCGGCCTTGTACTCCGCGGCGATCATACCCAGGACGAATTTGGGTTCCAGTTGACAGGCTGCGGGCTGGGGCACAGCAGGGTCTGAGCCGGTCATGCCCGCGCCTCCTCCCGCTCACGCCTTGCAATGAGGTCGCCAAGTATGGGGATTAGATTGCGGTATCGGTTCCTGATGTCGATTAGGTCCTGCAGACTGAAAGCACAATCGCTGAACGCAAACAGGTAAAGGCGCGGGTTGAGTTCGCATTGGATTGACCACTCGCCGATCCGTTTGCTCAAAGAGCACTCGCCGCACTTCATGCCCGCATCCCCTCCCGCTCTCGCGCGTCCGCTGCGCGCTGCAGGGCAAGTGCCAGACCCAGGCATCCTGGGAATGCCGTAGCATCCGCGTACTTAGCGGCCTGCTTCCGCAGCTGTGCCGCGGGCACCGTGCACAGATCGCCAGCCGCGTGCAGGCCAGCGTAATCGTCGCAGGGCACGCGGTAGTCAAACGGCGTCTGGCCCACCATGCTGGCCCGCCTCCATGCCCATACACCACAGTCACCGCACCGCACGTTCCTCGGCCTCCCTCCTCTTGGCCGCCTCGTCAAGCGCATCCGCGATGCACCGCAGGCGTGTGGCCTCGCGGCGGAGGTCCCAGGTAGTACGCGAACAGGGCTCGTCTGCGCCGTGCGGGCGTCCAAAGTCGTCGCAGGGCACGGCCTTGCTGGCGGGCGTTAACCACGTGCGGCCCCATACCCACACGGGGCACTCACCGCACCGCACGCTCCTCAGCCTCCCGCATGGCGATGGCCTCCGTCAGCCGCTGCGCCAGACTTGCGTAGTAGCCCCAGGCGTAGAACATGTGCTCTACCGTGGGGTACTTGCACTCAGCGTTTGCGGGGAAATAGGCGCGGCAGGCACCACACCACCGCCGCCTCTCGTCAAATGGGAAGCTCACGGGGCACTTCCCGCACGTCAGCCTGGGCATCACTCACGCCTCGTTGAGCTGGCGAGTCGCCAGCACGCGCCGCACCGCGTCGTAGAACTCGCTGAGTGCGCTCAGCGTCACATCGCATTGGTGAGAGTCAAGGGTGTCGTGCTGGGTCACGGCGCAACGTCCAACCTTGCCCCCGC
>JABLXB010000014.1 GCA_013178305.1 Bacillota bacterium
CGTACCGGCTCAAGCAGCGGCGCAAGGAACCAGAGTACAATCTCTCAGGGGTGGATCACATTCAAGCGAGCACCGGTGGATCACTCCCACGCGAGCGCGGCGGATCAGAATCTCGTTGACAAACGCAAGTGCAGGCATCATCGTGTTTTGGGGAAAGGACTCTACATGAGGAATTCGTTGTTCTTATAAGAGTAAAGAACGCACCAATTGAACATAAAAGCTGGTCGCCTGCGCTAGCTTAACGGTATCAACCCACTCACCGGCATGATGAGCTTGCTCGGGCTCCCCGGGGCCACACAAGACCACAGGCAGACCAGTGGCCGGTGCCAGAATGGACGCATCCGTATAATAGGGCATCCCGCAAGGCTCCGGGATGAAATTGCTCTCTGCACCCGGCCGTGCTATCCGCACAGCGTCAAGAGCGGCCGAGATTAATAGTGCATCAACAGAGGTATCGACAGCGGGATAATCCTTGAGTACGAGAGTCCCGACCTCTACTTCAGACGCATGTGACTTGAATTCATCCAGGAGCCTTTCCAGTCCGACAAGCAAGTCACTGTGAAGGCACCCGGGCACGGTGCGCACATCAACGGTGGCCCTGCAAAAGTCGGGAATGATGTTAACCTTTAGGCCGCCTTTGACAGTTGTTACTGCCAGCGTCGCACTGCCAAGTAACCTGTGGTGGGGGCAGGGGAGACGATATCTCTCAACCGCACCAATCAATTGTGCCATGTGTGACACAGCGTTAACTCCCAGGTCGGGCATTGCAGCGTGAGATGCCTTTCCGCGAACCTCGAGTTCAAGCCACAAAGCGCCCTTGTGGCAGGACGCAACCTGCAGCCCCGTCGGTTCAGCAATTACCAGGCTTCCCAACCCTGTGGGCAGTAACCCCCTGCTGACTATCTCCCGGGCACCCAAGCAGGTATCTTCTTCATCAGCCGTGAGCGCCATTACCAGGTCACCAGCCAAGGACTCTCCGAGGGCCATGATTGCGGCCATGGCGCATGCCATGGCCGCAATGCCACCTTTCATATCGCTGGCTCCAAGCCCATAGAGACGGCCATCCCGGACCTCGCCGCTAAATGGATCGCACAGCCACATCTCGTCGCTGATCGGTACTGTGTCAAGGTGCCCGCACAACAGCACCCCTGGGCGCCGGCCCTCGCCGGGAATGCGGGCTAAAACATTTGCCCTATCTGGTGCTACAGGGATCACCTGGCTACTAATCCCGTGGTCCTCTAGCCACCAGGACAAGTAGCGAGCACAGCGCTCCTCTCCTCCCGGCGGGTTATGGCTGGGAATCCTCACGAGTTCCTGGGTCAACGCCACTACCTGTTCCGGGTTTACCCGGGGCCGTCCGCTCATACTATCTGTCCTCATCGTTGATTATGCGTAGGAGAAAACTGCCAGGTCCCCTACTCCGGTACGGCTGAGAATGCCCCACTTGGACACCCAGCCCCCCGCTCCGGAGGCACCTCTGACAGCCCGATCTTCGAAACCTGCGATCACACCGTTGACGATGGTAATGGTGGCCAACTTATCTCTCGGGTCCACCACAGTAACGTTGGCGTAGGCCCCCTTGCCCAGGTGACCTACCTTATCAACCCACCACGCTTGCCCGGTCCGCTCTGCAAAGAGGGCCGCAGGATTGGTCGTCATCAAGGCCACCGCTTCCGGCAGATTGAGTACGTTCATCTCGACCAGCTCTAAGATGGCCGGCACATTATCCCGGGTGTCGCCAAATCCTTTCATCGTGGCGTCGTTCTGCCCGTCCGACACCATTACCTTGACCAAGCCATTCGCTAGGGCTTCATAGGCTACTTCCTGGGCCTTCTCGGGTAAGAGCAATCCTTCCCTGCTCCCCTTGCCGGGGCGAAGCTGGGTACTAACGAATTCGGCCGTAACCCCGGGTTTCTTGACCAGGTCCACCACCCGCTGCATGCTCTCGACCGCATCGGCATGCGTACCGCAACCCGCTGCTGTGGCATGCGCGAGGTGAAGAGGGCGCCCTTTAGATAGGCCTACCAGGCGCTCGGCATGAGCCGGGTCCTGAGTGTGAGACATGAAAACCAGATTGGCTTTCGAGCTGATCTCGAATATTGCGTCGAGGGATTCGTCACTCAGGATATAGTGCCCCATATGATCCTTGATCCCCACACAAAGCATCCCGGTAGTGTTTGTGATGGGGTTGCGGCTGAGACTGACCGCTCCCACCTCCCACGGCAGCTCTCCCCTAAAGAAGGCGATCTTCTCTTCCACAGATGCGCGAGGGGCGAGAACACAGGCAGCACCCAGGTAAACACCGACGTGCATTGGCAGGCCTCGATCGACCTCTGCCCCCAGTAGGGAGGGAGCCATGAGGGTGTTACCTGCACCCGGGCTCAAACCCATAGTCACGCCGTCGGCGACGGCAGTGTAAATGGGATCGGTGCTGATCTCGAAAAGGTCCCCCACGTGGAGGTGCATGTCAATTAGGCCTGGGAAAACCAGCAGCCCGTTGACGTCGATCACGCGGTCGCCCTTCTCCGGAATGATGCTGTCCGCCACCTTACTGATCATCCCGTCCCGAATCGAAATATCTTTCACGGCGTCCACTTTATTTTTTGGATCAATTACCCTTCCACCCTTGAGTACTAACGCCCCTGTCGGCTTAATGTGAGTCAGCGGGTCATGCAGCGAACCGTTACGAGCCGATCCCATCATATCCGGAAGCTTGTTCATTTTTGTCCAGTAAGTCATACTGGCTCCCCCTTTCAACCTACAAAGGCATGCCGAACCCGGGCAGCCACTTCAGTATCATCACAACAACCGCCGTGGTCAACGCCATGGAAAATGTGTTACCAATTACAGGGTGCCATCCATCCGGCAGCTTTTTTATCACCATGTGAGCCAGGGGCGGACCCATGATCGCACCCAGAACGGCTCCTGCGAGGATGACGGGAAGAGTTCCGCCGAATATCAACACGACCGCCGGCGCCACGCTGACAACCGGTACAAAGGTGGGATACCAGCCTTCCTTCTTCCAATGCCGGAAATAAAGGAATACCCCTGTTGCTGAGGCGATGACCTGCGAAAGCAATATGGCAGGGAACAGCTTTGATCCATATGCAGGGTGTGCGGGATTGAGCATGTAAGAGATTATGGTGCCCCCGATAATTCCAACGCTAGCCCACTCATTGCCGTAAAACTGGGCTTCCGTGAAATCGGCCAGCACCCGGCGGATGAACCATGTGGCTGTTTCCTCGCGGGCTGGCGCTGCGGGGGGCGGAGTCTCCTCTTTTGCAGTGACCCGCCGCATCCAGGGGAGGTAACGGCAGATCTCCAGGACAATGATGGTGCCCAACCACATCGCGGTCACATTTGCAATCACGAGTGGCATCTTCGTGGGGAGTAAAATGTGGAGATCGATCCACCAGGCCAGGGGGAAGCCAATCAGACCGCCGAGAACAGCTCCAGTAAGGGCAGCTGCCCACGAGCCACCGTAGACGAACACAACCGCGACAGGCGTGCTTACAAAAGGAACAAAGGTCGGAATCCAACCCACATCGGTAGTGTTCAGTACCTGAATATAGCGGAACCCTACAACGGAGAGGAACAGGCCCAGGCTCTGGCTGAGAAGTACCCAGGGCCACAGCCGTGTACCGTAGCAGATCCGGAAGCCGGCCCACTTGCTACCCCGCACGTCAAGTTGCCAGGCGATGAACGCAAACAGTAACAGTCCAAGCCCGCCAAGGACGCTCTTATAGAATTGGGCCTCCGTTGTATCGCCAATGAGCCATAACAGTTGATACAGTGCGTTGCCGGCTGCGTTCTTTGCCAGCTCATTATATGGAAGCCAGCCAGCAACTGTAGGCAATGAATTCATGAACCAGTACAGAAAAACCGCGCCGCCAATCGTAATGACGAACCCGCCAAGGCTCGGTCCTTTCCCTCGCTCCACGCCGTGCTTGAGGTCGGTAGCCGTACTCATAAGAAATCCCTCCCTCCTCGTTTCCTTGATTGCCCTTCGGAAACACCTCATCTAAGTTGGCATCGCCGCCGTTTCATACCCCCCGTTACCCCGCTTGTAACCGATTCAGCCCTGTGTTGTGCGGTTAGAAACTGTAAGACTTATGCTGTTGTATGTTACACCGCAAAGGAGCACTTCCTCTAGGTAATGTTGCTGAAACACGCGGCGCGTATTTGTAATAATTACACAAGATAAATTGGGCGATCGGAATGTGTTTACGGCAGGTATTCTGCAGAGAAATCACGTAAGTTCAAGCAATTCGAGTTGGGGCGTATTTGCTATTGAACACCGATTCAAAGTCGAACACGCCTGGAAAACAACCACAGTACTCCAAAAATGTACTCCGGAGCTCACTCTGTTCGTCCGGAGTTGGGTGGTCGATCAGGGCGCCACCCCAGACCGTGTCGCGGTCTAGCGGACCGCGATGGAACACGAGCCCACCGTGGATGCCCGCGGCTATGGTTTCAACGGGAAACGACGCGCACGATTCGCCCGCCATGTTTAGCACGACTACCACTCCCCCGCCCCTGTATTCACCCAGGAAAGGAGCGGCGGAACCCCCAATGACGACGACCGCTTTCTTTGCGCCGAACTGCTTCATGTGAACCGCAGCGCGGGGACCGGCGTTGCCGCGGATGAAGAGCCGTCCACCCCTGGCGGACATGGCCGCCATGTGACCGCACGAGCGGTCAACGATTATCCTGCCGCTGCTCACGGTATTCCCCACGCTGTCCTGGCCGTTTCCGAACACGCGAATCTCAGGGCCGTTCAAGAAGATACCCAGGTCCTTTCCAGGCGTCCCATACACGTCGATCTGGGATCCGGCCGTGACGCACACCTTGAGCGTGCTGTCAGTGAGGTCCACCGCCCTTTACCGCCTCGCCAGTCCGGCGGCGCAGGACTTTGGTAATGCTCAGCAATCGCTTCTTGAGGCTACGGGTCCGGTCCTGGAAATAGTGACCGGCAGCAATGCCCAGAGCTTGTGCCTGCTTGACCAGGCGAGTGATAGTCCGCACCCCGACGTAAATCAGGCTGGCATCGGTCGGGTAATGGATGTTGGCTTCGACGGCGGTCGTATCAACCCTTACTTTGCGCGCTTTGAGCAGACCTTCTTCACTCGCCTTGCGAACCCGATGCTCGTTTAGGAGCGCCATATGATTACCGCCGTTAGCGTCCAGACGCTGGCGGATCTTGGTCAGACTGCTCGGGTGAGGGACGGGCTGGTCCCAGGGGAAACGACATAACCGGCGCCAACTGATCCGGTCGTCGACTAGAACACATACTACCGGTCGCTGAGGTCGTACTGGTGCTTCAGGGCGACCATCCTCAGATAGGTCTCACCGGAATCCCTTGTTACTCAGACGTTTTTCAAGGTCCAATGCCCAGGTTTTGCAGCAGAAACTACCTAACGGTTGATCCTGGCTGGCCTGTAGTTGGCGGGCAGCGAATGGCTTTTGGATCGGCAGAATGTATATAAGCTGGACACGCCCACTACTACGCGGTGCAGACGGGGTGGGTGGACGGAAGGTCTCGTGTGGTGTGGCAGAAGTACCTGAGCAAGGCGGAGGACATCGTGGCCAAGTTGTCGGCTGCGGGGGCCGAACCCTACACAGCGCGGTGGAGGCGGAGATCGCCCGCTACGACGGTACGTCCCCCGTGATCGGTCGGCGGCTCTCCTGAGCGCCGTACCGACGATCCTGGACAACGTGGATCCCAACCAGATCCGGGAGACCATCCGCATCTTCGTCAGGAGAGTCATTGTGACCCCGACGGGGAGGATGGCCGAGGAGAACCGCGAGAGGACGGTCTTAGTGTAGTTCTATTCCCTATACCCTGCTAAACGGAAGTTCACCACAAGAGAGATGCAGGAAAGGCCGGTGTAGAGCGGTTTTCTCCACATCGGCCTTTTCGTTTTCGTGGCTGCGCCGGTGAGCGAATACCTAATAGCTGGTATATCTGCTGTTGCCTCTCGCTTGGTTCGGTCAGTTTGGTCAAGGTCTGGCCGGCCACCTCAACCGTGTGGCGATGCAATGATCCGAGCTGCTCCAGAAGCAGTTGCAGGCTGAGCTTCTCCCGGTCATCCAAGAGCGGCCGTAGACTCTTGCGCATGTGCCATAGGACATAGTAGGCGAGCATGTACAGGAAGGTGTGAGCCCGCACCCGGTCCGCCAAGCGATGATATACAGGCCGGATTTCCAGGTGGAAAGTCTTCATGCTGCGGAAGGCCTGCTCTACATGCTGCAGGCTTTTGTACCCGTCCACGAGTTGTTCTGCGCCCAACTCTTGGGCCGGTACGTTGCTGCGAATTACATAGACACCATCCAGGTACTTCTCGATAGATTCCTCCTTGCGCTTGTAGTCGAAGCTGTTGTCGGCAATCTCAAGATGGAAATGCTTAGCTACTTTCCAGCGGTTGACTACCTTTCCGGCTGCCAGGCCGATATCGGCTGCCCCTTTCAGCTTCCCCTTGCCCACCCGCTCCTTGATCTTGGCTAAGTCTCTTTCGGTAGACAACAGAAGTTCTTCCCGCTTTCGGGTACGCTCTTCCGAAACCAGGGGGTTACGACATACCACCAAGCGTTCCCCTGGCCGTTCGGGATCGCCGATCTCCATCAGGTTCTTCTCGCTAAATAACGTCAGCTGAATGCAGCCTTGCTGGCGCAGCCGCTGAATATCTCTCGCCTTAAGGGCAGTAATCCAGCCGTAACCCAGTTTCTCTATGTCAGATATCCGTGTGTTGGCGATCATACCCCGGTCTCCCACCACCACAACCCGCCGGAAGTGGTACCGCTCCCTAAGCCGTTGCACTTGCGATCCAAGAGTCAGGGGGTCGGATGTGTTGCCAGGGAATACTTCCACCGCCACTGGGCATCCATCCAGGTTAGTGAGTAGCCCGTAGGTGAACTGCTTCTTCCCCTTCTTCCCGTCCCGGTTGTGGCCGAAAGCAGCCAAGGGGCACTTCCCCCCCTCCAGGTAAGTCGAGGAAAGGTCGTAGAGGACCAAGCAGCCGTCCTGAAGGTGCTTTTCCGCCAGTTTTGCCTGGATGGCCTCCTGGCGCTCCAGAAGCATGTCCATGGCCTCGTACAGATCATCCGGATCGTTCCCGCCACCGGGCAAGTCCACCAGTTCCTCCGGAAGTGTGGTCTGCTGCCACCAGCTTGCGGTGAATAGCTTCGACCTCGGCTTCAAGACGCGGGCTACGATCATGGCCAGGGCGGTCCTGCGCCACGGTTGATCGTACGAAACAAGGACCCGGTCAAGGCCGATCTTACGGATGGTCGCGAGCACTGCGTGGACAGCCCCATGGGAACGGGAGGAGAGAATCTTGAAGCCATCTCCTGCAGGTACCAACTTCTCGCCCTTCAGGCTCCTCCGCAGAATCTCCAGGGCTTCTGAGGACAAGTCGGAGACGTTGGCTATGGTCTTGTGTTTGATCTTGCTACCCTCGCGGTAAGAGGTGCGGAGGAGCCAGGAATAGTACACCTTGTCTTTTTCGCGGTGGGGTACCTTTTCCAAGTGAATGGCTGGAGCCTTCTTCTGCCTCATGGTAACCGTATACCATCATTGGATCGCTATGGCAATAGTATTAACAGCTATGCTACTGGCTACATCTGGAAAACAGATGTGGCCTTAAGCCCTTGCCACCAGGGGTTTGAGACCCATTCCAAAATGGCGAACTTCCGGCTAGAGGAAGAACGGGCGCGGGCCTGTTGCCAAACTAAGCTACCTTTAGAGCAGGCGGAAGGACGGTTGAGAAGACCCGGGATGCCACGGCGGCGAGGCGGAGGGCCTGGGCCATGGACCTGCGACGGAGGGTCGTGGCCAGTTGTCTCACGTTGTGGGCGGCCAGCGCCATCAGGGCCTCAATCCAGACGTTGTCCCTGCCCCTCAGCCGGGCACGACTTAACCCTCGGGCCTGTTTCACC
>JABLXB010000015.1 GCA_013178305.1 Bacillota bacterium
GACACCCGCCAAGTCCTCTGGGTGCCGGTTGAGGTGAACGCGGATTTCGTGTCCTATATTGGCTCTCCAATTGCAGCCGAGGCCGACACGCGGCAGTTCCTGTGGGTGCCGGGGACCTGGTTCGGGCCGTACCTGCTGGACCAGGAGCCCATGCGGGTGTACCACGGGCGGGTGGACCTCGTGCCGCGAGCGCGGGAGCATACGGAAGAGGTGGCCGGCCGGCACGGCAGCCTGGACTTCGGCTCGGAGCTCGAGGACCGCCTGGTCGAGCTGGAGATCTTCATCAACACATTCGACCGCGACCTGTGGGCCGGCCTGGTACGCAAAATCGCCGAGTGGTTCCGACCTGACGGGCCGTATCAGGAGCTCGTGCTGCCCAATGATCCCCTACGGTGCCTCATGGCCCGGGGTGCTGGCAAGGTGTCGCTGGAGAGCCTGGCGGCCTGGGGACGGATCGCCGTCCCGCTGCGCTGCAAGCCGTGGGTCTTCAGCCGCATTGAGCAGCAGGTCACCGTGCTCAACGGCCAGCAGGTCCAGGTATGGAACGATGGCATGGCTCCTTGTCCTCTCAGGATCGAGATCAAGGGCCCCGGAGCCAACCCCGCGCTTACAGTCGGCCCCGACGTGCTCACGTGGACCGGAAGCCTTGCCAGCGTGGACACGCTGCTGATCGACACGGAGAGCATGGTAGTCACGTTCAATGGGGCGGATGCGCTGAGCAAGTACTTGGGGCCCTTTCCGTATTTGCCCCCGCGGGCCCACACGAACGTCCAGCTTAGCGGCGCCGAGCGGGCAATCATCAAGTACCGCGAGAGGTGGTACTAGTGGCGGCAATCCCGCCCTACATCGAGATCTACAATGAAGGCGGGGCGCGGGTCGCCGTGCTCTCGCCTCAGGCGGACGGGCTAAAGGACTGCGTGATCGACCGCGAGCTCAATGGCTCGTGCACGCTGAGTTTTTCCCTTCCCGCGACCTGCCCGAAGGCGGCGTACCTGACGGAGCGTTGCCGGATTGTGGCCGAGGGCCGCGAGTTCGTGCTGTTCGACCCGGGCAGCATCACTCAGGTGCGCGAGGGCAAGCGGCTCTGGGTGCAGGTGCAGGCGCAGGAGTCGTGGGTCCTGCTCGGACGGATCTACAAGACCATCCCGGCAGACAACGTGCCGCTTGCCGTGGAGATACTATCGGCCACGGCCGCGCAGGCGCTCAGCGCGCTCCTCGAGGGTACCGGCTGGGCTCTTGGATCGTGCGACGTGGAGGGCGTCCATGATCTGGAACTGGAAAAGGAGCCGGTGCTGACCTGCATTCGCAAGGTGGCGGAAATCTGGGGCGGGTACCTGATATGGGACAGCCTGGAGCACAGGGTAAGCCTGGTCAAGGAGCCCGGCCAGGACCGCGGCTATCAGATCCGCTACGCGAAGAACCTCAAGGGCGTCACACGCACCGTCGACCCGGACGTGATCACCCGGCTGTATCCGTTCGGCGAGAATGACCTGAACATCGCCACTGTCAACAACGGCCAGATCTACCTGGAAGACTTCAGCTACACGCCCGAGATCCGCGAGGGCATCTGGGTCGACCAGTCCATCGACGATCCCGCAGAGCTCAAGGCTCGGGCCCAGGAGGTCCTAGCAAAGGTCTGCCGGCCGCGGGCGAACTACCGGATCGACATGGTGGACCTGCGGACCTTGCCCGAGCATGCCCACGAGACGTTTGACGTGGGAGATTGGGTGCGGGTGATCGACCCTGAGCTTGGCATCGACGCCAAGATGCGGGTGATCCGCCGCAAGTGGTATGTCTTCCAGCCCTGGCGGTGCGAGGTGGAGGTCGGCGACGTCTTGGATAATACACTGGCGCAGCACCTCGCTTCCATGAGGCAAGCTACCGACTTTGTCCGCAAGGTGCTTTTGGCAAACCCGGGCGCCCGCAACCTGGCGAAGGGCTTTATCGACGCCTTCGCCACCGAAATCAACACCCGCCGGGGGAAGCTCGTATGGTCCGGCGACGTCCTGGAGGCCATCGAGGTCGACGCGAGTGGCACCCCGACCGGCAGGCGCGTGCGCATTACCCCTGGCGGCATTGGCATTTCGATCGACGGCGGCCAGACCTATCGCACGGCAATGACGGGCCAGGGCATCCTTGCGGACGTCATTGTCGTGAGCGAGTTCTATGCAATCACCACGGAGGACCAGTACACGAAGCTGACCGGGACCGGCCTCGAGGTTTATGACAGCCAGGGGCGGCTCCGGGTCAAGATTGGCCAGTATCAGCCCGGCAAGTTTGGGGTCGTCGTCTATGGGCCGGATGGAGCTGTCTGGTTCGACTCAGAGTACGGCCTGAGAACACCCGGCCTGCAGGATGGCGCAGTTACGGCTAGCAAGATTGCCGCCAGCGCGGTTACGGCGGACAAGATCGCGGCCGGCGCCATAGACGGCAAGGTGATCACGGGCGCCATTATCCAGACGAGCCAGCAGGCATATCCCAAGCTTATCCTTGATTCCCAAGGGCTTCGTGCTTACAACGCCCAAGGCGCGATAACCGTCGAGATCAAATCTGACGGAAGCGCCAGGTTCAAGGGAACGATTGAGAGCGGATCTACCATCAGTGGCGCCTCCATTATCGGAGGCAGCATTTACGGCACGGATATCAGGTGCTCGAACATCCTTTACGTAGGCGACCCTAAGGCGCCTGACGACAAGCAGATTGTGTTCGGCGGGCCAGGGGTCATCCTTTTCGAGAACGCCACGGACTCCATCAAAATCAGCGCGATGAACGGTATCATCCTGCAGGAAGACGTTTACTTGCAGGGCTTCCTGTTCGACTATGACGACGGCTACATTCAAATTGGCAGCCCGGTTGATTTGTACGGGAACGACATTTATGGCATCGGCTGGCTTTACGCAGCAGTCGGGAAGTTCTCCGGCCGAATCGCAGTTAACGATATCTACGCGTACTCTGGCGATGCGGTCAGAGTCAACGCGAGCTTCTACGTTTACGGGGCAGTAAAGAGCGCAGTAGTAGACACGTCTCGGGGGCCGCAGGCGCTATACGCACGCGAGAGCCCAGAGTCTCGATTCGTTGACGAAGGAATAGCCGAACTGCGCAGTGGATTTGCGCGCGTCGACATTGACCCAGTATTCCTGGAGTGCGTCGAGCCGGAAGGTTGGCTTATCCACCTAACCCCGTATGGGCAAACGAACGGCCTGTACGTCAAAGAGATCGGGAAGGACTACTTCACGGTGGCCGAGTGCGGCGGGGGCCGCAGCAATGTCCGCTTCGCGTGGTCGCTTAGCGCTCCGAGGAAAGGAGTGGGCGCGTTGCGCTGGGAGCCAATTGACACTAAGCGGGAAGCCCCGAAGCGCCTTGTAAAACGCTTGCAGAATGGACAGATCCAACTCAAGGAGGTGACACAAGTTACCCTGACTCCACGGCAAGCACAACAGCGTCTCCGAATGCTCAAGCTGGAGCGCGAACGACTACTAGAGCGACTGGCGGCAATTGATGAAGAGATCGCGGCTCTGGAGGCGGTTAATCCAAGCCAAGCTCCTTCCGCGCCAGCTTGAATTGCGTATAGACCGCCTCCTTGCGGGAGCGGAGATACTGCAAAACCTCGTCGGGAGCCTGGTTCTTCATAGCACTCAGCAGTTCTCTGCGGAGCACCAGCGTTTCCACAAGGTACCGCCGCGCTGTCGTCTCCAGGTCGGATGGGCTCCGGGGCAGACACTTCTCGACAAAGCCTTCGCAGAACCGAATCTCATGGTCGAGCGCCTGTTGAAGTTCTGTGCCTGAAAAGCGGTCCTGGATCGAGTCATCAAGCTTCATGACGCTCTCTAAGCCAACAATGAAGCCTGCCAGGTCCCTAAGCGGTGTGGTTGGCCAACGCGTGGAGATGAGAACGGCGTAGTTGTCGGCGTCCCAGTCCACGCTTGCCCGCAGCGCTTCGCTCACGAACCTCACCGGCACGAACGTCCTGCCTTCTTTGATGAACGCCGGCGGGTCGCACTGGATCTCCTTCCCGTTCACCAGGATCCGCACCGGTCTCTCCTGGGCCGAGACGCCCAGCGCGTAGCCCAGGACCAGTGACAACACGACAGCCACGCCAACCAGGGCCAGCGACTTCCGCATGGCAGTCCCTCCTGTGCGGTGGTTTCTGGCCCATAGTATTCCCCGGGCGGGGAGCCTGTCCCTGTCCCGAAACGGAGGGGTGGGAATGAGCGCCAACCTGGAGGTGGAAGTGGCCCGCCATGACGAGCGAATCGGAGCTCTGGAGGATCGGGCCGATAAGCAGAACGGGCGCATCGAAAAGATCGAGGCAAGGATGGATCGTATTGAAGGCAAGCTCAATGCGATCGGGTGGGGCGTAGCCGCCACGCTCGGAAGCGTGGTGGTGGAACTCATCATGAGGCTCATTGGGAGGTAGATACAGGTGAACTTGCCGAACAGTCTCTTCACGTGGGAGGCCCTGGTGGCGCTGGCCGGGGCCTCTCTGCTAGTGTTCCTGGTCACGCAGTACACCAAGGTTCCGCTGGACAGGCTCTTGGCCCGTTGGGGCTGGCATCTGCCCACGGACCTGTACGCTGTGATCATAGCAACTGCGGTGCTGATCACAGCACAGCTGGCCATCGGAGCGAATCCCAGGGATTGGCGCGTTTACGCCCTGGCGGTCGCAAACGCCTTCCTGGTGGCGGCCAACGCCGGCCAGTACGCCAACAAGGTGTTGAACCCGCCCGGAGCGACAAAGGAGGGGCCTGGCGCCAGTGACTGAGCCGAAGATCATCGACAAGGGCCTTCGCTTTTCTGGGACGCTCCAGAAGCGGCCCAGGACCGACTTCATCGTCCTGCACCATGCGGCGGCGACTCAGTGCTCCATTGAGGACGTGCACCGGTGGCACCTTGGCAAGGGCTGGGCCGGGGTGGGATACCATCTGTTCTGCCGCAAGGACGGTGCGATCTATGCCGGCCGGCCCCTGGACACGATCGGCGCCCACTGCAAAGACCACAACGACCGGAGCATAGGCGTGTGCGCCGAGGGTGACTTCACCAAGGAGCAGATGCCGGCCGCTCAGGAGCAGGCCCTGGCCAGCCTCGTGGCCTGGCTGCTCGCCCGCTACCCCGGGGCAGCTGTCAAGCGCCACTCGGACCTCAACGCCACGGCCTGCCCGGGGCAGAACTTCCCGTTTGACCGGATCATGGCGGCGGTACAGGAGCCCGGAACGCCCATCCTCGGTCCCGCCCGGGCCACGGTCGAGCAGGCTCAGGCCTGGGCGAGGAGCCGGGGGGCGACGGAACAATTCGTTGCCCTCGCACCGCTCTACTGGCGTCTCGGGCCCGAGCGCGGCGGCGTGGAGCCGGCGGGCGCGTACAGCCAGGCGGCCAAGGAGATGGCGTTCGGGCGGTTCGGCGGGGTGGTGGACCCAAGCTTCTGCAACCCGTGTGGCCTGAAGACCCGCCAGGGCGGTTCCAACAGCGACCCCAATGCGCACCAGCGGTTTGCCTCGTGGGAGAAAGGGGTGATCGCCCACCTCGATCACCTGGCGCTCTACGCTGGGGCGCCGGGGTACCCGCGGCCTGATACACCGGATCCGCGGCACTTCCCCTTCCTCCTCGGCAAGGCACGGACGTACGAAGAACTGGGCGGTAAATGGGCCCCGAGCCCGGACTACGGCCGCTCCATCGTGCGTGACTACCTGCAGCCGCTCCTGGCCACGGCGGAGGCTGCGCCGGAGCCTCCTCCGGCGAGCGATGCTGGTACCCTGGACGCTTACCGCCGTGCCCTCGCGGACCTGGAAGCCGCCCACGAGCGGCTCCTGGCCGAGCACAGGCGCGTGGCTGGAGAACTGCAGGCGGCCCTAGACAAGCTGGCGCGGATCCGGGAGATCGTAGCGTGATTCCGCGTGGAATAGCAGAGCCCCCGGCTCCATCGCGGGCCGGGGGCTTTATGCTGCGGAGAGCGGATTCACTCGCGTACCAGGAAGAACCGGCGCACGGCCTGCCTTGGATCCTCGTCGGGGCATTCGTGCCAGAACCGCTCGGCGGCGTCCACGAGGGCCAGGCAGGTCAAGCGATCGAGGGCCCGGAGCTTTTCGATCAGTGCTTGGCCGTCCACGCCCCACTTGGCGTCCAGTCCCTCGAGGCGGATGCCGTCCTCCACCTCGGCCCACAACATAGGAGCCGAGTCCGCGTCCATTAGCGCACCGTTGAGCGCATCCACTATCAAGCAAGCCTCTTCGGGGCTCAGGCTAACCTGCCGGATGGCATATCGGTAGAGCCGATACAGCCTCTCGAGGTCCCGGCGGATGACTTCCGACCGCGGCCCGCGGGAGTCGATCTCCCGGGCCAGTTCGGGGGTTACGGTCACATGCACGTCCAGGCTCTTGCGCTCGCCTTTGGGCCGGGCCATCAAGCCACCCTCCCCCAGTAGCGCCGTCCATTTGGGGCGCGGGTCCAGGCCAGCCTGCGGCCAGCGTC
>JABLXB010000016.1 GCA_013178305.1 Bacillota bacterium
CTGCTATGGCTACTCCCACTCTTTCGGCGTACTCCACGATGCCGAGCAGAGATTCTTTTGCCCGCAGGTAGGCAGTTTCGTAATCAACTACCTCTGAGGACGGGTCCCACGGAACGTTCACCGCGCCGGGGACATACAGGATCGTATCTGCCCCGAGCAGCGAAGCGAACTCGAGTTGCTTTTTTGCTATCTCCTGCGCTTTCGCGCGGACGGACGGGTCCGAAGCCGTGGGCGAGTACTTCCAGTAAAGCCCAGTGGCAAGCGACGGGATTTCGAGCCCGGCCTGTTTCGCTGCCCGCGCGATTCTGGAGACGTCTTCGGTCGATGAGTCAAGTGAAAACTCGCCCGTTTCCGCAAGGCAGAGTTCGAGGCCGTCGAAGCCAGCCTCGGAGGCCAGCCTCAGGCAATTTGCAACTGCATAAGAAGCCGGAAAAGACCATTGGTTTATGCCCTTCTTCACTGCAATCCCCCCTTGCTTGGAATCAAACAGGTCGTACCCCGGGGCTGCAAAAGGTTCCAGACCCGGTTGCCTCGATTGCCCCTTGCCCTCATGAACTGCCGAGAATCTCACGCCAAACCAGCGCCGCAGCTCCTATCAGGCCTGCGTCTGGCCCGAAGTCGGAAACGGTTATCGTCACGCTGCTGCCGGGTTCCGGAAGGACGCGGCTCTTCGCCACCTCGATAGCTGTATCGATGAACTCTTTATCTTTAGGACGGATCTGACCACCGATGACTATGCGTTCAGGATTGAACAAGTTGATGAGATTGGCTATGCCGACTCCCAGGTACCTTCCCGCCTCCCTCACTATCTCACGGGCCCGGAGGTCGCCTGTGCATGCGGCGTCCAGCACAGCGAAGGGGTCTACGCGTGCCCGGGTCTCGGCTGCCGGCTTTTCGCGAGTGACTGAGTCCTCCTCGGGCAAAGCCCGGGAGGCGGCTTTGGTCGCTATTGCTTCGAGGCTCGCCAAACCTTCCAGGCAACCCTCGTTCCCACACTTGCAGCGAGCGCCGTTCCACTCTATGCTGGTGTGGCCGAACTCGCCGGCCATACCCGTGGTACCGGCATATACTCGCCCATCGAGCAGGAGCCCGACAGCGATCCCCGCGCCCACCCATACGTAGATCAGATTGTCGGCGTGTCTTGCGGCGCCGTACCATTGTTCACCGAGGATTGCCGTCATGGTGTCCTTTCCCACGAATACCGGGACCTCAAAGTGGCGCTGAAGGATGGACTTGAGCGGCACATGGTACCACTCCAGCCTCACCGACTTGATGACGGTCCCCGTCGCCTGATCGATGAGCCCGGGTGTCGTGACGCCTATCCCCACTATCGTGGCCCGGCGGACTTCGGGGCAAGTCATCACCTCCTGGATGGCGTCCAGCATTCGCGGTACCATTACGGCGGTGTCGGTCACGATTTCCCTGTTGGACCGTCGCAGTATCTCGCCCTTCACGTTCGTCAATGCCACCATGAGTTCCGTCGCTGCCAGATCTACTGCGATCGCGAGACGCGAATTCCGTGCAAGCTGCAATAGCCCCGGCTTGCGGCCGCCAGTCGACTGCCCGAGACCTACCTCCTCTACGAGGCGGTCCTTCTGGAGTTTCCTCACGATATTCGTTATGGTTGCCGTCGTGAGTCCGGTGAGCCTTGCTATTTCAGAGCGGGAGACCGGCTCATGAGTACGGATAACATCCAATACAAGATGGCGGTTGTGCTTGCCGATTTCGACGGAATTGCTTCCGGATGCTGCAGACTTCATGGGCATGGGCTCACTTTGCTAAGTGCTATATTAAAGCAATTGATTAAGTTATTTCTTTGACATTGGTTGGGGAAATCCTCCTGCCTTCACGGAGAAAAGTGCCTACCCTGGCCCACATCGGATGGCCAGGTGGCGTGCCGTCCCCACGGCTCCGGGCCGGGCTCACCATCATAGAGGCTGTCTGCGAAGAGAGGAATACTGGCTCAGGGCGAGAACTGTGAGAGGGGAACGGTGCCGAACAGAGAACAGAGAGAGGAAGAAGGGAGCGGGTGGTGACAGTGGACGGCACGACACGCGATATCGGGAAGCTCGACACTAGGCGGATCGCGGTGTACCTGGTGTTCTCGTTCGGGATAGCATGGGCGGTCGGGCTGGTCATCTACCTGACAGGCGGACTCCAAAACAGCCCCCGGGTCGTGCCTGGCACACCGATCACGCTCGCGGTGGTGCTGCTCGCGACAGGCTACATGTGGGCTCCTGCCTTGGCACACATCCTGACGCGCGTGGTCACGCGTGAAGGCTGGAAGGACACCTTGCTTGTTCCCCGGCTCAGGCGATCATGGCCATACTGGATTGCGGCATGGGTCGGTCCCAGCATTCTCATCTTGTTGGGGGCGGCCTTATTCTATGCACTGTTCCCAGGGTACTTCGACGCATCTATTTCCGCGGTCCGGGCCATTCTTCGGGAGGCCGAAAGCATATCAGGGCGTCCACTCCCTTTGAGCCCCTGGGCTTTCGTGATAATCCAAACCGTGCAGGCGATAGTGATCGCCCCGGTCATCAACGGCCTGTTCACCTTCGGTGAGGAATTCGGCTGGCGCGCCTACCTACAGCCGAAGCTGATGCCGCTGGGGGTAAAAAGGGCCTTTATCCTGATGGGCGTGATCTGGGGCGTCTGGCACTGGCCGGTCATTGCGATGGGACACAATTACGGATTGGAGTACCCCGGGGCGCCCTGGCTGGGAATGCTGGCGATGGTCTGGTTCACGTTCGTGGCAGGGACGTTCCTGGGCTGGGCGACGCTGCGCGCCGGGAGCGTGTGGCCTGCCGTGATCGGCCACGGCGCGATCAACGGGATAGCGCAGATCGGAATGCTCTTCGTGAAGGGCACGCCCAATCCCCTGTTGGGGCCGATGCCAGTTGGCATCATCGCCTCCCTACCCTGGGCGCTGGTGGCGCTCTCGATACTCTTGAGTCGCGGCCCCTTAAGGAAACCCGAATGGTCATGACCGACATCAGGTCTTGTGTGGCCTGACGGCGCTCCTAGTGCCGCCCTCGCACTCGTTACTACCGATATCTTTGCACTGTTTGTGGGCCTGCTTCTCGCGACCTTGGCCAGCAGAGCGAGGTTCCACCCGGGCGTCGTTAGAACACCGGAATCGTACTCATTCTGCGATGTGCTTCTCATCTGGCTCCTGCGGGTTCGTGGCAACCGTGGCGATGTCGGGGACCTTCATCTCTTCCAGGATGGAGGAGGTGGCAATTGCTTGACCGCTGGCGTTGGGGCCGATGATGGCGACGCCCCTGTCATGACTGGTGAGGTGCGCCGCACCGCGTTGGCCGTTTCCATTGCGTCGCTGCGGGTATCGTAGCCTATAGCCCGCAGCTTCCTGCCCGGAAGGCTTCCGGCGGCGTTGGGTTCCTAAACCAGCATCTTCACGGTGTTGAACTCGCACTGTCCCCGTACCGCCTGGCCACCGGTGAGGGGGCCGATCCAGCCGATCTCGCCTACCTGGCCTTTGTCCTGCGCCCCGGCGGTCGGCATCAAAAGGGTAAGTGAAAGGGCGATACACAAGAGCGCTACTATGCTTCTTCGTGGTCTGCTTGACATCGAGCCCACACCCCTGCCAAGAAATGGAGTAAGTTTCTTTCCTGCGCTCCACTATGCAGTTCTGTGAGGTCCTGGCGTCCCTCTAAGGATGCGCTGCCTCGACTGGCTAGGAGCGGTGTTCTCTCATCAGTCTGCCCGGCACCTGGAGCCAGGTCGAGACTCCCCACGTCCAGATCCATACTAGGGTGATGCAGGATTTCTTATGTCTTTACCGAAACCTCCAATTTAGCGGAACGGGCGCGACGCCTCGTGACGCCCGGCGTTCAAAAGGATCGTGCTACCGTAGGGCCTGGGGGAGGGTAATGCACTGGTATTACACGCCGTATGCCTTGCCGTTCATTGTTAGCGGTATCATATCGCTTCCAGTTGCGCTCGTTGCGTGGAGACGTCGCAGCGTGCCCGGGGCTATGCCGCTGGCTCTCTTCATGTTTGCCATGGTTGAATGGTCCATTGGGAACGCCCTGGAGATGTGCAGCGTCGACCTTACCGGGAAGACTTTCTGGGCAAACATTGAGTATCTCGGCATCGTCGCCGTCCCTGTGACGTGGATCGCTGTGGCGCTCGAGTTTTCCGGGCGAGGGGAATGGCTCACACGGCGCAATGTGGGGCTGCTCCTGGTCGTCCCTACGGTGACAGTACTTATGATCTGGACGAACAGCTTCCACGGGCTCATGCGCTACAACATCAAGCTGGATACGAGCGGTCCCTTCTCGGTTGTCACCAAGACGTATGGCCCGTGGTTTTGGGTCCATACGGCCTATTCATACGTCCTTCTGTTCATCGGTACGATCATGATCGCCCGTTCCTTGCTGGGACGCGCGCATCTTTACAAAGGACAAGCCGCCGTTTTTGTGGTGGGCATCCTGGCTCCGTGGATCTCGAACGTTCTGTACATTTCCGGCTCGAGCCCGGTTCCCCGCCTGGACATCACTCCTATCGCATTCACCATCTCTGGCCTGGCCATGATGTGGGGCCTTCTCCGCTACCGTTTGCTCGACATTGTGCCCGTGGCATGGGCCACGGTCGTCGAGGGAATGGGCAGCGGCGTCATCGTGGTGGATTTACAGGACCGCATTGTGGACATGAACCCGGCAGCTCAGAGGATGACCGGCTGGCGAGTGAGCCAGGCCATCGGACGGCAGGTGGCGGAGGTGCTGAGCCCGTGGCCCGGCATAGTCGAAGGCTCCCGTGATATGGCACGGGGGAGTGGCGAGCTTGTATTGGACGCCAACGGTGAAGACCAGTCGTATGAATTCCACTTCTCGCCCCTGCTCGGCTTGCGGCGGGGCCTCCTCGGCAGACTCGTGGTCATCCACGATATCACCGAGCGCAAGCGCACGCAAGCTCAACTCGTCCAGCAGCAGCGGACGCTCGCCACGATGGAGGAGCGTGAGCGCCTGGCCCGGGAGCTGCACGATAACATCGGCCAGGTGCTGGGCTACCTAAACGTCCAGGTCCAGGCCGCCCGCGAGCAACTTGCGAGGGGCCAGACGGCGGTGGCGGATAGCTACCTCGAGAGCCTGGTCGCCGTGGCTCAGGACGCGTACGGCGAGGTCCGGGAGTATATCAGGACTATGAGAGGGGTGACATCGCCCGGGTGGGAGTTCGTGCCTGCCCTCGAGCAATTCCTGCGGCGGTTTGAGCGAAACTAC
>JABLXB010000017.1 GCA_013178305.1 Bacillota bacterium
TTACCACGCTTCAGCCGCTCCAGATGGGGATCTGCCGTACGGCGTCAGGCGAGGTGTGGCAGAGCTCTCCCGTCACCAAAGCCCAGCACGAGCTTTTCACGAAACTCTCCCTCAAGCTGCCACCCAAATACTACAAACTCCCAACCCCCAAATCCTGTCAGCAATAGTAACACGCCTCCTCTCCACACAGACCTTATAAATGGCGTAGCTACGCCATTTTCAGCGTTAACGTGTTACTATCCACTGTTCAAGACCGGATAGCGGTGATATGGTATATTGGGCTCAGAAGCGCTCGGAGGGGGCGGAGAAAGATGGGACGGCCCAAACGTTATCGGGAACGCATTGAATTCGAGATGCACTCGGTACAAGCCAAGAGCGTACAAAGCCTCATAAGCCAGGTATTGCAGAAAGACTTCGGTTGTAGCCGGCTGAAGGCGGAAGTCCTGTCCCAACGCAGTCTCGGCTGGTTACGAACATTAGGAGTCCCTGAGGTGCCGGGACAGGTTCGTCTTGCGGTTCCGGCCACGCCGTCCCGACGATACGCCCGCGAGCGCCGAATGATGGCCACCATCACCGCAGTCGATGTGGGAGAAGACACCGAGATCTGGCGAGTTTATGGACTGGCTGCTCTGCAACGCAGACGGCTATTGCGCTGGTTATACGAAATCTACCGTTCAGGAGGCTGGGCCAGCCTTGCTGAGTTAGCTGCTTGGGCTAACCTCACCCCGACCGCCCTGGGTGCCAGACTGGCTCCCATACGCCGACACGGGATCTGGCTACCCCATGTTGGCGGACCTGAGCCGCGTGAAGATCGATTGGCGTTGGAACCGTGGCTCGTTGCCCGCTACCTGGAGGAAGGGCAGGTGGAATCGTTGCGGGCTCAGTGTGGCCTGACGCTGGCTTCCTGGGAGAACCTCCTGTATCGCTTCCTGCAGGTGGTCAGTGCAGCGGACATCGGGACCGAGCCCGAGGTCTTGGCCAACCGGTATGGCTTCAGCCTCCTTGAAGTCTGCCAACTGCTCGCGGTATCGCGCAAATACCGTCATCAGCCGTTATTCAAAGAACTTGCAGCCAGCTATGGTGACTTCATCTGCTCTTCTAGTTCCGCTGAGATTGAGGATGAACTCACGAAGCTCTATGGTTTCTCGCCGGTTAGCGCAAGGCTGTACCACGAGTGGCTTGCGGAGCTGGCAGCACGCCTTAGCACGACTTCTCTTGGCCCCGGCGAGATGATCTTCCTGGCGATATCCGCCGACGAGGGTGCCCGGGCCAGGTTAGTTGAAGCGAGACACATCCCTGTGCGGCTCCGGTACTTTACGGAAGATGACGCCTTGGAAGGGCCTTACGGAGATTGCCCCAGCAAGGTTTCCGGGCTGAAGTTCAACCGCCTGGTGCGCTATGCCACCGAAGCTAGAGCCCAAGGAGCGCTCTTGACGCTGCCGGACCTGGCGGTCCTTATGGGGATACACGTGGATGCCATTCGGCGGCAGCTAGCTGCCCACCCTGAAGTGGTGGTGCCGACCAGAGGGCGACTAAAGGACATCGGTCGAGGGGTGACCCACAAGGCAGAGATCGTGGAGATGTACTTGCAGATGCACACGGAGACGGAAATTGTGGAACGCACTGGCCACAGCTATGAGAGCGTGGAGGCGTACTTGCGAGAGTTCGCACGGGTCGTCACCCTTGCCGACCAGGGAATGAACCCTGTTATGATCCGCCGCGTAACGGGACGATCCATGGCGCTGGTTAAAGCATACCTTGAGCTTTATCGTCGTTACGACCAGCCTGATTATCACTTCCGCTTGGCCCAACTGCGTAACGTGTTTACGCGGGGAGAGATCCTTGGCCAAAAAAAGGGGCGGCATTTCCCCTACCTTATCGGGGGTGCCGAAAGATGAGGTGGCAGGAAGAGGTCTTTGGGCCCCTTTTAGCCCGCACGGTGGAGAATGCCCAAATCCAGCATCTGGCTGAGCACTATGATCTCGCGCGCGATTCCCGTCTTGCCCAGGCCATTGTTCGATACGTTAACGAGGTACTGGATGCTGAGGAAAAGCGCCGCCAGGTAAAGAGGGTACGCCCGGGGGAGTTATTGTTGAGAACCCACCGAGGCCCCCTAACGGTTGCTGTGCGCACGTCCGAAGACATCGCCCGGGTGGTGAATGGTGAGCGCCTGGACAAGGTGCGACGCGACATTATCGAGCGCGCCAAGGCACAATACCGCGAACTCTTTCCCGAGGCCTCTCCAGAGGCAGTGGAGCGTTTCATTCGCTGTATCTGGCCTGGGTACGCCCCGCGCGGCGCGGTCCCGAGCGCCCTTTGGGGTCCGCGCAAAAAGCGGCCGTGGGGTGCTATTTCCTATGATGGCCATCCTCTGGTGGAATTGGACGTCGAACGGGGTCGCCGATGGGTGGAGCGCGGGGAGCCCCGTCCCGGGCACTTTCCTGAAACCTACCAGAAACTTGCCCACTATTTGAGCGTCCAAGCTGGCATTCCGCCAGCAATCCAGGAACCAATGATCCTGGATCTCATGGCCATCCGCGCCCGGTTTTGCCCAAGGCTCACTACCCTGGCCAGCGGTCAGATGCCCCTGGTAGCCATGCACGTGAAGTCTGGACGCCAGCTTTGGCAGCCAAGTCGTTACCAGCCCATGGCTCCGGTGGTCGTGACGCTCCTCGCCGACGACGAGGGACGTATTCTACGTTACAGCCCGCCGGTGTCCTACGAAGAATTCCTTGGACTCTACGGACGCCGCATCGCCCGGGTCCTAACCGAGGCTTACACCCAAGACGGGCTACTCTCTTTCTCAGAGCTACAGTGGGCATTTCTGGCTTCCACCGCGACCATATCAAGAGCTATCGATCATTATCAGAAGCAGCACCAGGTGATCCTGCCTTGTCCGGGCACCGTGCTCGATATGGGTCGCATGCTTACCCATAAGGACCTCGTAATCCGTCTATGCCTCCAGGGTCTTTCTGTCCTGGAGATCGCCCGGCAGACCTATCACAGTCCCCGTTCTGTCGACGCCTACCTTAAGGCATTTGATTCCGTACTCATACTGCATCTTTACGGCATGAGCCCAGGCCTAATGGCAACAGTCCTCGGACGAGGCGAGTCTCTCATCCGTGAGTACCTCGAGATCATCGAGACATATCTGAAGGATGCCGACACCATGCGTGATTACTTGCGCAAACGAGGCGTACACATCCCCGCTAAAATACCATATAGCGGTTGACAGGTTCGAGGAAAGCGGGCAAATCGAGTCCACGATCTCCTCAAGGCCGAGCAGGTACATCAGGGGTTTTAGTAGGAAGAGGTTGCCGATGACCTTGGACTCGTATCGCTTGAAGACCCCTGAGGGGTAGGGGTTGAAGCTACCATGGTGGTGTTTTCTTGGATTCCTCAAGGGCATATGCGTCGGCCTCACTTGCGTAGTCTTTAGGCCGTATTCGACATATATGCCCCGGGTACCTTCCTCATAATATTCTGACTATCGATTGAGAATATTCAGGTTTTCTACTGCGGAAAATGGGCTTAGTGCAGGCTACTGAATTCAAACCTGAGCGGGGGTTCGTTAATTCCTCCCGGTTTTCCAGTGGGCAGGGGGCTGTCGGTGTTGCACTCGGGGACGGCGCCCCAAGCGGGGCACGCTTCGCCGAAATCCGGCCCGTCTAAGTATAGCGCCATAAGTTTGCGACACTTCTTCTGGCGGTGTCAGGGTTGCCGGTGCTTGCTAGGGCGGGGCGTTGAGAATTTGGCCAGCCCGTACGCCAAATTCGAACGAGGCGCGCCGCAAGCGCGCCGTCCCCGGAGTGCAACACCGGCAACCCTGGATAGGACTTGCGCACTGGAAAGCAGCGCAAACTTGTGACGATCTACTTAGCCAGTGGCCCTGTCAACCGCTATATGGTATTTTAGCGGGGATGTGTACGCCTCGTTTGCGCAAGTAATCACGCATGGTGTCGGCATCCTTCAGATATGTCTCGATGATCTCGAGGTACTCACGGATGAGAGACTC
>JABLXB010000018.1 GCA_013178305.1 Bacillota bacterium
TGTAATTGAAGGCCCTGGCCATACACGAGGCGCGTTCCCCTGCCTTCATGAGTTCCCACAGGCTGAAATCCCATCCGGTAACCGCCCTGACAACATCAACCACCATGGTTATCGGCATAAGGCCCCTTGGGGCAATACCAAACAGACAGCCAGACAACGCTTTTAGCGCGTTCCAGAACGTCTCTAGGTAGAAGTAGTACCTGACTTTGCCCGCGTCGAGGCACAAGGGGTCCACTGCATGAAGAAGTCCGAGAGTGGAGACTTCCTGAACCGCTAACATCCCCTCCTTGGCAAAGAGCGTGTCATGCGCCGCTGTCATATGGTCTGCCCCATGTTCTGCGACCGCATACCCCAACCCTACCCCGACCTTGCCTCTCGGGTCGTGCATCGGTAGTTCAACGCCCTTGACGTGGAGCGCAAACGCCTCGCTTCCGCGTCCGATCTCTGCCGCGGCCCTTCTCGTGCCTTCGCCTAGCAGCTTGCCTATGCCCTCTCTCCGGGCTATCATCCTCAGGAGTTGGAGAGCCGCCTGCCCGTTGCCGAATCTTAGGTCTAGGCCCTCAACATCGGATTGTCCGAGTATCCCTCGCTCGAAGCATTCCATGGCAAACGCCACGCTCATCCCCGCCGAGATTGTGTCGAGGCCGGCCCGATTGCATATCTTGTGCGCTTCGATGGCTATCGATGGGTCCGAAACGCCCAGGTTCGATCCAAAAGCAGCAATTGTTTCGTACTCGGGCAAGCCGTACATCTCATCGTCAGGCGAACCGTGAGGAATCTTCTTGCATCTTACGGGACAGGCGAAGCAGCCCCGTCTCTCAGCAATCGTCTTTTCGAAGGCCTCCCCGCTCAGTTTCTCCCATCCTTCAAACGCTCCTTCCCTGAAGTTCCTGGTTGGCAATGTGCCCATAGCATTTGCGGGAGCCAACACGGCGGGTGTGCCCATTTCGTACAACAGGCGACTCATAGGGTTTACCATCACCTGGGAGGCGTACCATTTGGCGATTCTCGTGACCGCCTCAGGAGCCTTGAGTTGCACGTTCTGTCGTCCGCTTACGGCCACCGCCTTCAGCCTCTTCGAGCCCATCACCGCGCCCATTCCGCACCGACCGGCGGCGTGCAGGCGGTCCGCAATAATGCATGAATACCTGACGCCCGCCTCGCCGGCGGGACCGATCGATGCAACGCTCGCCAAGGGCTGGTTAATCTCGGAACGTATCGCTCCCTCGGTCTCAGCCGTATCGAGTCCCCACAGATGGACTGCCGGTCGGATCTCGACGATGCCGTCGTGCAACCAGAGGTACACCGGCTGTTCGGAACGCCCCTCGATGACAACGGCGTCAAAGCCCGCGAACTTGAGCCTCGGTCCCCAGTATCCCCCGGCCTCGGATTCGCCATAGCCTCCAGTCAGAGGGGACTTGGCAGCCACCGTGAATCTCGCAAACGCAGGCACAGGAGCCCCAACGACTACGCTGACTGCGAATACCAGGTGGTTCTGTGGAGCGAACGCATCAATCCGGCCCTTCTGTTCCCGCAGGAGGTAGTACAGGGCGATGCCCTTGCCCCCCAGGTAGGTCCGGTAAAACCCTTCGTCAAGTCCTTCATAGGTGACCTTGTGCGTACTGAGATCAACCCTGGCAATCCGTCCTGCAAAACCGTATCCCATGGCCATGATACCTCACAGAAGTAGCCTGCACGGACGCTCTAGCAGTTCCTTGACAGTTCCGAGAAAACGCGCTGCCGGTGCCCCATCTACTAAACGATGATCGAACGAAAGGCTCAGGTGCATCATGCTTCGGACCGCGATCCCACCTTGCCAGACGGCGGGCTTCTGGGTGATGCGCCCTATGCCCAGGATGGCGCATTCGGGGAGGTTGATGATGGGGGTGAAAACCTCCACTCCATACATGCCCAGATTCGTCACTGTAAACGTGCCGCCGGTGACCTCGTCCGCCGTCAGGTTCCCGGCACGCGCCTTAGCGGCCAGGTCTTTCAGTTTGCAATCGATCTCCAGCAAAGTCATGCGGTCGGCGTGCTTTATCACGGGCACTATGAGCCCCTCTTCTACGTCGACGGCTACGCCTATATTGACATCCGCAATGACCTCAATGCTGTCACCGGCCAGCCTACAGTTGATATCTGGGTGCACTCGTATCGCGGTGGCAACGGCTTTCACGATTAAGCTGGTATAGGAGAAACTCGAGAGGCTCTGTAAGCCGCTCAGTGTACCGTCGCTCGCAAGTTGCTCACGAAGGCGAACGGCGTCTGTCATGTCGACCTCCGTCGACAGCGTTACGTGAGCAGCAGTGTGCTTACTTTCAGCCATATGCTCAAAGATCGACTTGCGCATGCCGGATAGCGGCCTCACCTTGACCAGAGCCCCAGTAGCTTCCTTCTGGCCGGATTCCGGAGGTGCACTCTTCTTCTGTTTCCTAACGTATTCCTCGACATCGTGTCTGACTATCCTGCCCTCGGGACCCGTCCCCTTGATCAAGAGAAGTTCTGCCTCGCCGAGCCCATGCTCTTTCGCAGCAAGCCTCGCGGCAGGAGAAATCCTGACGACTCGCGCATCGCGCATGGCTCCAGACTCCGGTGCCTGTGCGCCCTGAGTAGTGGTCGGTGGAGCTGTTTCACGCTCGGGTTCAACCCGGAGAGAATCGGGTGGAGCGAAGGCATCACTTATGTCTTCCCCTGGCTGCGCTATGACTGCGATAGCCTCCGTAATGGGGACGACATCCCCTTCCTGCCGCAGGATCTTGGCCAGGATCCCTTGGGCTGGCGACTCTATGTGCATTGTAACCTTGTCGGTCATTATCTCGACAAGGGGTTCTCCTTCCTCGACAGGGTCACCCTCGTGCTTAAGCCAAGTGACTATAGTTCCCTCCGTCATGGTCAATCCGAGCTTGGGCATGAGCACCTTCGTTGCCACTGCCACGCACCCCCTCTGCAAATCCAATGGATTCCCAAGCGTGACGTGAACGCTGTTACCCGTCCACAACCCTTCTTACAGCCGAAACGATGTCGGCTTCACTCGGGATCACCCAGTCTTCGAGCGTCTTGGAATACGGTATCGGAGTGTCCGCCGCCGCCACCCTCAAAACTGGGGCATCCAGGTAATCGAAAGCCTCTTCCACGACACGGGCTACCACCTCTGCGCCGAATCCGCCGGTTTTGCATGCCTCATGGACGACTATACACCTTCCGGTCCTCTTCACCGACTCCACGATTGTTTCGGTGTCAAGCGGTCTCAGCGTTCTAACGTCCACGACTTCTGCGGCAATGCCGTCTTCCGCAAGCATCTCCGCGGCCGACAGGGCCTTTCTCACCATCAGAGACCAGGTTACAATGGTGACGTCCGACCCCTTTCGTTTGATGTCGGCCTTCCCGATGGGGACAAGGTATTCCTGGCCCTCGTCTGGGTACCTCTCCCTTGGTAGCGTAGAGGAGTTTGTGCTCGATGAAGATGATCGGGTTACTGTCCCTAATGGAACTCTTCAGAAGGCCCTTTGCATCATAAGGTGAGGACGGCATCACAACCAGGAGCCCGGGTATGTGGGCATACCATGCTTCGAGGCTCTGGGAATGCTGGGCTGCGTTTCCCCTGCCCGCACCTCCTTGAGTTCTGAGGACCAACGGAACGCACGTCTTCCCGCCTGTCATAAAGCGCAACTTTGCAGCCTGGTTCACGATTTGGTCCATGGCTATGGTGGAGAAGTCTATATACATGATTTCCGCGATCGGTCGCAGACCGGTTAGCGCTGCACCGATAGCCGCCCCCACAAAGCCCGCCTCCGAAATGGGAGTATTTCTCACACGCTCGGGCCCGAACTCTTCTATGAGGCCTTTGGTAACCGAGAACGCACCACCATGAATCCCGATATCCTCTCCGATGAGTATGACAGATTCGTCCCGCTTCATCTCCTCCCGGAGAGCTTCCCGCAGTGCCTGCGCATAGGTTATCTCTCGCATATTGCTAGGCCTCCATATGATGTTCAGTGCTGGTTTCAGAATAATCGACGGTTGCCGTTTCCGTCCTGCGTCGGCGGCTCCAGCGGACCGCCATGGAGGACTACCCCGAAAGTGCACAGTCCATGCCGCCTTGGTACCCGCAAATGCCCAGTATGGTCAACTGCTTTCGCAGATGCCAAACATGAGGCAGAGACCGCGTACAAACGTACAAAGTAGCACTAGGAGCTATGCGTAGATGTCGTTGAGCATGTCCTGTGGACTCGGGTCCGGGCTCTCGAGGGCGAAGCGTACGGCGTCTTCGACCTCGGCTCGCACTTCGTCCTCGATTGCCGCCAACTCCTCCGCGCTGGCAACCTCACTTTCGATTAGCTTGGCCCGAAATCTCGTGATCGGATCCCTGGCCGCCCATTCCTCGACCTCTTGTTTCGACCGGTAGAGGCAGGGATCGCCCCTGAAATGACCGTCCATGCGGTAGGTCACTGCTTCTATCAGAGTCGGTCCCCCGCCGCCCCTAGCGCGAGTGCATGCCTCACGTGCCGCCTCGTACACGGCAAGCACGTCATTACCATCGACACAGCAGCCCGGCACACCGTAACCCGCAGCCCGATCTACTACATGCTCTATCGCAAACGCATCGCGAAAGGGGGTAGACAATGCGTATAGATTGTTTTCGCAGACGAATATGGCCGGCACCTTCCACACCGCTGCGAGGTTTAGTGCTTCGTGGAAGATCCCTTGGTTAACAGCTCCGTCCCCGAAAAAGCACACCGACACCCGCCCGTTCTTCAGGTACTTAGCTGAGAATGCCGCCCCGACTGCAATTGCTATACCCCCGCCTACGATTCCGTTGGCACCCAGGATTCCGCTGCCAAAGTCGGCGATGTGCATCGAACCACCGCGACCTTTACAGTATCCCGTCGCCTTTCCCAAGAGCTCTGCCATCATCTCTCGCAGGCGTCCGCCCTTCGCAATGCAGTGTCCATGCCCACGGTGAGTGCTCACTACATAGTCTCCAGGCTCAAGAGCAGAACATACCCCAACAGCTACGGCCTCCTGGCCTATGTACAGGTGGATCGAACCTCGCACAGCGTCTCTCGTGAAGAGGTCTCCGGCCTTGTGCTCAAACTGCCGGATTGCCAACATGTGCCTATACATTCGCAGCATCTTCTCCCGCGATTCCAAAGCATTCCCTCCCTTGCAGGGCAAGTAACGTAGCGCATCTGGTCTCTAGCACGTCCGCAAACTAGCCACCGAGGTATGCCCTCTTGACACTCTCATCCTTGAGAAGGTCTGAGGCCGCACCATGCAGGACGGTCCTCCCGTTTTCCACTACATAGGCAAGGTCGGCTGTATTCAGTGCTAGGTAGGCGTTCTGTTCCACTAAGAGGATCGTAAGCCCTTCGGCATTGATCTGCTTGATCCCCTCGAAGAGCTTCTCCACAACCACTGGCGCCAGCCCCAGGGAAGGTTCGTCAAGCAGGAAGACCTTTGGCTTGGCCATAAGACCCCTGCCGATTGCGAGCATTTGCTGTTCGCCGCCGCTGAGGCTCCACCCTAGCTGGTTCATCCTCTTCGCAAGTTGCGGAAACAGTTGACAGACGTGTTGGAGATCCCTCTCCAGGGAGGCCTTGCCGTCGCACCGCAAGCATGCGCCGATTTCCAGGTTCTCTCTCACTGTCAACCCGGGGAATATGCGTCTTCCTTCCGGAACATGGATGATGCCCCGGGCAACGATATCCCTGGGACGCATTCCGTCTATTCTTTCGCCGTTGAAAGTAATCGTGCCGTGACTCGGCCGCAACAGGCCAGAGATGGTTTTCAGCGTCGTGCTCTTGCCCGCTC
>JABLXB010000019.1 GCA_013178305.1 Bacillota bacterium
CCCTTTTCTCTCGCCTCCTTCCTCTGCCGCTCCTTTGAGTCCATCCACGCCCTAACGAACGCCTCCAGCGCCTCCGGTGGCAGGTTGGCCAGCGATGCACCCCTGGCCAGCCGCAGGTATGGAAAGCCCTTCTTGCTCTCTTCACGGACGAAGTCCTGCATGTCGGGGGGGAGCTTGGAGAGCCAGGGGGGATCGGCTGCTCCCTCACGGTCCATCAGGTAATCCACAGAAACCCCGAAGAAGTCAGCAATCCTTTGCAGCATCTCGGGGTCGGGGGACCTATTGCCCCCTTCGTACATGGCAATCGTACTCTGGGCGACGCCGAGCAGCTTCGCCAACTCCCGTTGCGACAGGTCCCTTTGCCTCCGCAGTTAGGCCAGTCTAGTCCCCAGCTTTGTCAACCGTGATTCACCACGCTGAAGATAACACGAACTGTGATAGGGCTCAAGTCTGATCACGACTCGTGACAAATTCATCACCTACCCCCTTGACTGATCACGAATCGCGATTATAATAGAGGCAGGAAGGGTGATCACGAATCGTGAGCAATCCAAACCTGCAAATGAAACGCTTGAGGACCGAACGAGGTCTAACTCAGGCTGAAGTGGCTCGGCACTTGGGGATAAGGCAGAGCACATATGCGATGATCGAAGCAGGTCACCGGTTCCCTCGACCGGCACTGGCCAAGGCTCTGGCCGATTTCTTCCAGTCAACGGTCGACGACCTTTTCTTTGCCCGTGGTGATCACAAAATGCAATCGCAACTACCGAGTCAAGGAAAGCAAACCGACTGCGAGATAGCCGCCTGCCAGTGAGGTGAGTACCGTGGCCGAATCCTTGCCCGACATCCTCAACGTTGATCAGGCCGCACAGTTTCTCCACGTAAGCCGCAACACGGCTTACGAACTGGTCCGCCGCGGCGTCTTACCGCATGCCCACGTGGGCCGACGCATCGTGCTATCCCGGCAGCAGCTCGTGCAGTGGGTGGAGTCGGGTGGCGGCTCAAAGGACCACCTCCTGGGAATCCATCATTCCGCTAACGATCATGCCCGGGCTCAGACCGGAAGGCAAGTTGTACCGTTCCGGCGGAAGCGCGCCCGGGCGTGACTGTATTTCAGCGAGGAAGGGGGTGAGGGCATGAGCAGGATTGGAGCGGCACTCAGGCAGGCCAGGCTGGCCCGGGGGTTCCGCCAACAGGACATCTGCCGCAAGCTCTACATCTCCGACAGCACGCTGTCGGGGATCGAGCACGGCAAGCAGCGGTTGATGCCGGATGTAGCGGCCCGAGCGGCCAGGGAACTGGACGACCCGGAACTTTACCTGGCCGTAGCTCAGGAGATGACGGGCGGCGTGATGGTGCCCGCGATGCTGGATGGACCGCGGGTGGACCTCCACCGGGCATCCGTCAAGGACAAGACGGTGGAGGAGTTGTCCGAGGCCATCGAGGCCTTAGCCAAGGCCCGAGAACTGGCGAACGCTCGGTCGGCCCAGGACCTGACCGAGCAGGGCCGAGAGCAGGTCCGGAGGGTGCTCCACGAGCTGGTGGAGGCCCAAACCGCCTGCGCGGTGGGTGTGGCTGTACTCTGCAGGCAGTACGGTATCAGTCCGGCCCAGGTCTACCGGGAGCACCTCGAGGAGCTGCGGCAGAAGGGCTATGTCCGGAAGGAGGGCAGGGCAGCGTGAGCGGCTACAAGCTGTGCGTAGCAGGTGGCCCGATTTACGAAGCTCAGAAGGCGGTCACTCAGTTGCGGCATCTGGGCTCTCGTTTGCACATGGCCAAGTCATCCCCTGGTCTGGGGCAGCAAGCCGTGGGGCTGCAGCGGGACATGGTGGCCCTGGCCGATGAGCTGGCGGGATTGGCCGCCCAGATCCGGGACGAGGCGGCGAGGGTGGTGATCAAGCTGTGACGGTCTTCTGCGCCAGTGGGCCGGCCTACATGTTTCAGCGGGGTGGCCAGGGCAACAGGGCCATTCGGAAGGCGGCCATGGCCGGGGCGCAGCTTCGCGACCCCAAGGCCATGAGGCGGCTCGAGCGAGTCCTGCGGGTTATTGCAGCGGCCAATGCCAGGAAAGGCGGTGAGGTTGCATGATGGCCGAAAAAGAAGTGCTGCTCACGAAGGAGCAGCTGAAGCTGGAGTCATTGGGTTCAGGATTCATGGTAGCAGATTCCGGATCGGGCCGCAAGGGTCCGACCAGCTGCGCCCGGTGCAAGAGGCGGCTGACCAACCCGCACTCGATAGCGCGGTCGCTGGGACCCGTCTGCTACAAGGCGTCGGGTGGCGGGGCGTTCGACAAGGACATGCAGGCCAGCGAGGCCGAGTGGGAGCGCAGGGCGGATGATCTGCGTAAGGGTGGCGAGTGGGACTTCGGGATGTGGGACTACGTGGTGCAGCCCAGGCAGCCGGGAGATCTGCCCTTCGTGTTGCACCACACCCTGCGCGTCTCGGTGAGGTTCCAGGACGGCAAGTTCGAGGCTTACGGCTACGTTTGCAGCCCGCTGGACATCCCGGAGGAGGAGCGCGAGATCGTCTTCTACCGGGGCGACGACATCCGGGCCTGCTGGGCGGCCGCCATAGCCGCAGGCCCCGAGTCCAACGCGGCGGCCTACCGAGCCGAGCGGGAGATCGCGCGGCAATGGAAGGCGCAGCTCCGGGGAGGTGGCCGGCGTGTTCGTTGAGCACACGTTGAGGCTCCCGGGGGAGGTGGACTGA
>JABLXB010000020.1 GCA_013178305.1 Bacillota bacterium
GTTCCAACAGCGATGTACACCCTCCCAGATGTCTGCCTCTCGAGCCCCGCGAGTATTCGCAGGAGCGTAGTCTTCCCGCACCCGCTCGGCCCGACGATGCAGACGAATTCCCCGTCGCCCACGGTGAACGATACCCGGTCGAGGGCGAGCACGACCCCGGACCGCCGCCGGAAGGCCTTGGTGACGTCGCACACGCGGATCTTGGCACGCTCCGGAAGCGGCGTCGGTCCGTAGCAATCGGTCGTTTCCTCGGGAGCCTTACTGTGTCGCACTGTTGCTTCGCGTGTCATGCCTCATCACTCGCAATCGTCGACTCGTCACTGACTTGAATCCACTGTTATGTTTGTGCCCTGCCCGGGGTGTGGGGTACGGGTCGGGCGACTGGCCCCCCTAGAACGCCGCCCGTCTCTCTCGGCCGCCCGATGTCAGGTCCATGTTACAGCCGCGGCGGCCACACGCCCGGCGGCCATACGCTCAGAAGGACCGACACGAAGCGCTAAGTGAGGGTTCGTTAGTTCTTCCCAGTTTCCCAGCATCTGGTGGGTTGCCGGTGTTGCACTCGGGGACGGCGCCCCAAGCGGGGCGCGCTTCGCCAAAATCCGGCCCATCGGGTTAGGCAGCCGGATTTTGACACCCCTCGTGCAATCACCGGCAACCCCTCCCAAAGTCGGAAGCATTTCTGCACCCCCGCTTAGTGCTTCCACGGGATGACCACGCGCTCGACGACATCCAGGAGGTTGGAGAGGATGTAGCCCATGAACGACATGGTTATGAGCCCTGCGAACATTCGCTCGATGTCGAACATATCGTAGGCCCGCCAGATCATGTACCCAACCCCAGCGCGCGCAGCCGAAAGCTCCGCGGCCACGATGAGGAGCAGCGCGGTGCCCATTCCCAGCTTGAGGCCGGCGAATATCATCGGCAGCGCCCCCGGCAGGGCCACCGTAAGGTAGAAGTCCTTTCGGCTTGCACCGAAGCTCCTAGCCACATCGAGGTAGATCTTATCGATGTTCATGACTCCTGCCATCGAGTTAATCAGGACGAGGTAGAACACGCCCACCGCGACCGTAACCACCTTGGACGTCTCCCCCAGCCCGAAGACCAGCAATATGAGGGGCATTATCGCAAGCTTAGGGATGGGAAACGTCGCTGCGACCATCGGTCCGAGCGCGGCCCGCACGGGCGGGGCGAGGCCCATGGCAAGGCCCAGCACGACCCCCGCCCCGCTTCCCACAAAAAATCCCAGCAAAACGCGCTGCAAGCTTACGAGCGTGTTCACCCATAGCTCCCCTGACGCGACTACGGGCACCAGGGCTTTCAGGATGAGGGAGGGCGCCGAGAACAACCGCACGTCCACGGCGCCTGCCCTTGCCAGGATCTCCCATACAACCAGGATCAACGCAGGGGACGCGAAATACAGCGCCCGCACGAGCACGCCGTTCACGCCGAACAACCTCTGTGCCAGGGACGGCCGTCGCTCTTCCTCGAGCACAAGGATGCGGTGCCGCACATCTTCAGGAGCTTCGATTGTCAGGTTCCGTGCCGCATGTTCTATCATTTGTACTGGCCCAGCACCTTCACAGCGAAATCGCACCACTGGTTATCGACCACGTCCTCGGCGCGAAGCTCGCCCTTGAGGAGCCCACGCGCCCTGTACCAGTCGAGGTCCATCTGGATGCCCTTCATTCGCACGTATCCGTTGGGGCTAAGGCCGATAGGGAACATCTTGTCGTAGATGGCCGGATCCTTGACCACGGAAGTCTCGGCCAGTATCTTGATGATCTCCTGCCGGCCCTTGTTCTTGAAGAAGGCGTCGTTGTAGTCGCGGAGCGACTTGAGGTACGCCACCATGAACCTCTTCGCTACCTCAGGCTTCGCCTGCATGCTCGGCCCGAAGACGACTATGGCAGTCTGCGCATGGGGGTCGTATTCCGACGGATCCTTCCAGGGATCGATGATCCCCTTCTCGATGCCCTGCGCGATGAACGGCTCGATGAGCATCCCCGCATCGATGCTGCCGTTACTGAGCGCGGCAAGGATGTCGGGGAACGACCGTATCACCTGCAGGTCCACGTCCGCCGTACTCAAGCCGCCAGAGGCAAGGCACCTGTCGAGGGCGATCTCGTCGAGGGACGCCGTCCCCACGATGGCGACCTTGCGCCCGCGGAGGTCGGCCGCGGTGTTAATCTTTCCGACCAGGTCCTTTCGGATCACCAGACGGTAGTAGCCCATGCTGGGAACGTTCGTCCCCTTGTCGGCCACTACCTTGATGGGAATTCCTCGCAGCATCGCATTGAAGAGACCAGCTGCGGTTACAGTGCATCCCACATCGAGCTGGCCCGAGCCGAGCAGGTTGATCATGTCCTGTCCGGTGTTGAACTGGACCTCTT
>JABLXB010000021.1 GCA_013178305.1 Bacillota bacterium
AGGCTCAAGAGGTACTTGGGGCCAGCCTCTCATCAGGGCCAGCCTGTGGTCCGCTGGTTTCCAGTATCTGTACCACTTTCTGCACAAGGTCAGGGTCGAACTGGGTCCCTGCACAGCGCTTAAGTTCGCACACGGCCTGCTCGTGGGTTAGCGCTTTCCGGTAAGGACGGTCGCTGGTCATTGCATCGTAGGCGTCCACAATGGCAAGAATGCGGCATTCGAGCGGGATCTCTTCACCTTTCAGCCCGAGCGGATAGCCCTGACCATTCCACCATTCGTGGTGCTTCAAGATCCAGTCCGAAATCGAGGCCAGGTCAGGCACGGACTGCGCGATGCGGAGGCCGATCTCACAGTGGAGCCTCATCTCTTCGATTTCCTCAGGCGTTAGCGCACCTGGCTTCATCAGAATGCGGTCGGGTATGCCGACTTTGCCTATGTCATGGAACCTCGCGAGAAGACGCAGATCGGTTATGTTACGTTCAGGCAGGCCGATGGCTGCGGCCACGCGCGCGACCAGGCTTTCCAGTCGGTCCAGATGGCCTTCGGTAATGAAGTCCCTTGCCTCCATCGCCTTCATGAGCGTTTGAACGATAACGCTGCGAGTACTCCGGCTGCGGTGCAGCTTCTCCCGGTACATGTTGTCGTCCGCTTCTTTGAAGAGGTCACTCATGCTCTTGGAAGTATCGCTTCTGGCAGCGAACCCGATCGAAGTGCTCAGGGGCCGCTCCGGGTTTGCCGCGTTGTATCTGTCAACCGCATCCCGAAGCTCTGAGCACACGCGCTCCGTGGTGGTTTCGTCGCTGCCTGGGAGCAAGACGGCGAATTCATCCCCTCCGATCCGGGCCACGGTAGCTGTTCCGGGGGATGTCTCCTTCAACACACGGGCGGCGGCGAGGAGTAGCTCGTCACCCGCATCATGTCCGAGGGTATCGTTTACGAGCTTGAGCCCGTCTATGTCACAGAGAACTATGCCAACCGGCGTACAACCCTCGGCCTCGAGACGGTGCATCTCCTGCTCGAAGTAGGTGCGGTTGTGGAGCCCGGTGAGGGAGTCGGTGACGCTGAGACGGCGGTGACGTTCTTCGCTTGCCCGCAGTTCGCCCTGGTATCGCTCAAGCGCCTCGAGCATTCGGTTAATCTCCCCAGCCAGGTCCGAGAGTTCATCGCGCCCTGCTGCTGGTACCCTCGTGGAAAGGTCGCCGCTAGCACCGATGGCGCTTACGTTTGTGCTCAGAAGGGCAAGCCGGGACAGCACCGTTTTTTCCAGGAACACAAGGACCACTGCGCCGAACACCAGGCCGGCCATCACAAGCGATGAGAGGAAATAGAGAACGCTGGTCCGACCTTGCGTGTAGATACTCCTGGGTACCTGCACTTTCAACACAAGGCAAGGCTTTCCTGAGATGTCCTTGAGCAGCGCATATCCTGCGGTGAATTCCTTTCCGAGCGGCCGGACGTAAATGGACTCCTGCTCAGATAGGGATGTGAGCATTGCCCGAAAGTCGGGCGGGACCTCGGGCCCGTTCAACTGTTGCACGGTGATCGCCAGATGAGTGGTTTCTGCCAGCTGCTGAACCACAGCAGAATCAAAGTACCGTCCCATGATCAGCGTTCCGCGAACCGGGCCCTTCCCTTCACTGGTCAGGATGGGCCTTGCGGCAAGGAGCATGGAGCCTTCCGGGAGGACTATAATCCCCGTTGCGGCGTGTGCTGCAGTGCTGCGGGATTGAATGGGGCCGTTCGGAACAATGTACTGTTGCAGGCCACTTGGAATGGGAATGGACTGGCCCTCATTCAGGTCGAACCCCTTGCCAAAGACGATTCGACTGGAGGAGTCGATGTATAGCATGACGTTGAGTCCGAGATTCGAGAACGTGTGATCGCCGAGGTTGGACTCGATGTACTTGGTGTTCTTGTCCCTTATGAAGTCGTAGGTATCGTCCCAACTTGCCCAGTCTTCTGCCACGGCGTCCAGCGAAGCGAGGCGATCGTGCAGGGCGCTGAGAGCCCGCGCGACGTTACGGCGGACGTCATGCTCCTCCAACCTCGCGAAACCGTTCAGCAGGATAACCCGCGAAGTCCCGTAGAGGATCACGATCAAACCAGCGAGAGTTAGGCCAATTATGCTCAGGGTCCTGTTTC
>JABLXB010000022.1 GCA_013178305.1 Bacillota bacterium
CCGCCAACAACGAGGAGTACCTCTTCTGGCGCACGATGCGGGGCATCTGGCCGAGGGTACAGGAGAGCCAGGTGCTCGGGGTCTCGGCCGCGGCCGTCGGCAACCTCCTGGGGATACCTTTCACCGGACGAAGCGGACTCCTGGCCCCCCTGGAGATGACGCCGTCCGGCGACGGCTGGCTCGTGCGGGCGGCCTCGTTCGACCAGGAAGAGGTCGTGGTCGGGAACCTGGATCTCGACGCCCTGCATCGCTTCAGGGACGAGAACCCGCTGGACTTCAACGTCGAACTGTATGAAAAGTACCTGCCCGGCCTTTACAACAGGTCCACGAGATAGTCCGGGCAGCAGGAGGGGCAAAGGACGTCTGGATTCCGTGCTACTGAGTCTGGAAACGATAACCCGGAAGAGCGGGGTCTCATCGTCAGGTGACCCGACCATCGACACGGAGGAGTGGAACTGGATGGATCCCACGGGGTTTCCCCGAGTTACTCCGGAGCTTCTGTCCGAGGCTACCAGGCGAATCCGGTCTGTGACGAACGCGAAGCTCATAGTGCTGTTTGGCTCACGGGCCCGAGGCGACTTCCGTCCTGATAGCGACCTCGATATACTGGTGGTTGCAGAGTCCAGTCTGCCGAGGTGGAGGCGGGCTGCCCCGATTCGGCGGGCTCTCGCCGGTCTATTCCCCGCGAAAGACATCGTCGTATACACACCCGCCGAGGTCGAGGAGTGGCAAAACGTGCCAAATGCCTTTATTACAACGATCCTGAGGGAGGGACGGGTCCTCTATCATGAAGGACAGAAAGGATCTCGCCCGTGGATGGATCCGCAAGGCTGAAAGCGACCTTGCGGACGCGAGGCGCACAGTGGCAAGTGAGGGTCCATACGACACAGCATGTTTCCATTGCCAGCAGGCTGCAGAGAAATACCTGAAGGCGTTCCTTGCCTATCACGAACGGCCCATACCGCATACGCATGACCTCGAGGAATTGGCCCGATTGTGCTCTGCCATCGATAAGACGCTCGAGTGGGAGAACCTTGATCTCGAGCAGCTCACGGATTACGCCGTTGCAGCCCGGTATGACGACGAATTCTGGCCTGAGCAGGACGTAGCTGGGGACGCCGTCCGGCAGGTAGAAAGGCTCAAAGAAGCAATCCTGGGGCGCCTATATCTCTAAATGAGAGTGCAGAAATGCTCCCGACTTTTGGGAGGGGTTGCCGGTTATTGCACGAGGGGTGTCAAAATCCGGCCACTCGCCCGACGGGCCGGATTTTGGCGAAGCGCGCCCCGCTTGGGGCGCCGTCCCCGAGTGCAACACCGGCAACCCACCAGATGTTGGCAAACTGGGAGGAACTAACGAACCCTCACTTAGGCGGTCTTAACGCAGGGAGGTCTCCCTACCGCATGTACTGGGTATCCCAATTACCCTAGAACAGCGACGGGAGGCCCTTCTGCACGTTCGGCGCGATGCCGAGATGGCGGAACGCATGCTCGGTGGCACGTCGGCCGCTCGCCGTGCGCACCACAAACCCGATCTTGAGCAGGAAAGGCTCCACCATGTCCACGAGGGTGTCCTGCTCCTCGTTGAGCGTGGCGGCAAGGGCCTCTATCCCGACGGGGCCGCCGCCGTAGAACTCGATGATGGCCCTGAGGTACTTCCTGTCGAGGTTGTCAAGGCCCACGTCGTCGATGCCTTCCATGGCGAGGGATGCGGCTACTACATCCTTCGTGATGACACCGTCCGCCTTGACCTGGGCGTAATCGCGTACCCTCTTGAGCAGCCTGTTCGCCACCCTGGGCGTGCCGCGTGAGCGCCTGGCGATCTCGGCACCGGCCTCGTCCTCTACCGTGACTCTGAGGATGGACGCCGACCTCCTCACTATCTCGGCAAGCTCCTCCGGCGGGTAGAAGTCCAGATGGTGGAATATGCCGAACCGCTCCCGGAGGGGCGCCGAGAGAAGCCCGGCCCGCGTGGTGGCCCCCACAAGCGTGAAATGCTTGAGCGGCACCTTGATGGTCTTCGCGAAAGCGCCCTTGTCCACCACGAAGTCGATCTGGAAGTCCTCCATGGCGGAGTAGATGAACTCCTCGACCACCTTCGGCAGCCTGTGGATCTCGTCGATGAAGAGCA